>JBQCGO010000155.1:0-3575 GCA_051955575.1 Burkholderiaceae bacterium | reverse complement strand
CGCCGGCGTCTACCTGAAACTCGTCTGCGTCGCGCTGTTCTGGGGCGGCACCTTCATCGCCGGCCGCCGCATCGCGCAGGCCGCGCCGTTCCTGACCGCGGCGGCGATCCGCTTCGCGATCGCGGTGCCGCTGCTGGTCGCGATCGCGTGGAAGACCGAGGGCGGACTGCCGCGGTTGAGCGCCCGCCAGGTCGCGTCGACCTTCGTGCTCGGGCTGACCGGCATCTTCCTCTACAACGTCTGCTTCTTTTCCGCGCTGTCGCGCATGCCCGCCGGGCGCACCGCGCTGTTCGTCGCGCTGAACCCGATCGTCACCACGCTGATGCTGGCCGCGTTCTTCCGCGAGCGGATCGGCGCGGCGCGCTGGCTCGGCATCGCGATCGCGTTCGCCGGCGCGGCGGTGGTGATCACGCGCGGCGACCTGACCGGCGCGTTCCGCGACCTGTCGCAATCGTTCGGCGCCGGCGAAGCGCAGATGTGCTGCGGCATCACCGGGTGGGCGGTCTACACCATCGTCGGCCGCCAGGCGCTGAAGGGACTGAGCCCGATCGCTGCGACCGCTTACGCAGCGATCTGGGGTTTCGCGCTGCTGGCCGTCGCGTCGGTGTCGGAATGGCGCGCACTCGATCCGGCGGCCTTCGGCTGGCCGGTGCTGGTGTCGATCGCCTACCTCGGCGTGTTCGGCACCGTGGTCGGCTTCATCTGGTACTACGAGGGCGTGCAGGCGATCGGGCCGTCGCGCACCGCGGTATTCAATAATTTGGTACCGGTGTTCGGCATCCTGCTCGCGGCCGGACTGCTCGGCGAGCCGGTGCTGCCGTCGATGCTGGCCGGCGGCGCGCTGGTGGTCGGCGGCGTGATGCTGACCAACCGCGGCCGCTGACCCGGAATTTTTGCACCGGTCGTGACGAATTTTCGGGAATTCCGCGCCCGTGCGGCGACGGCTACGCTGACGTCTCTTTCAACAGGAGAACCAGCATGCCTTCCCTCGCTTCCCGCCAAGTCCGTATCCACCGCCACGGCGACGCCGCCGCGCTGCAGCTCGACACCGTCGACCTACCCGAGCCCGCGCCCGGCGAGATCCGCGTCCGCCACCACGCGGCCGGCGTCAACTACGTCGACGTCTATCACCGCGCCGGCCTGTACCCGCTGCCCGGCCTGCCGGCCACGCTCGGCGTCGAAGGCGCGGGCGTGGTCGAGGCGGTCGGCGACGGCGTCGGTCATCTCGCCGTCGGCCAGCGCGTCGCGTATGCCGGCCCGCCGGTCGGCGGCTACGCCGACGTGCGCAATCTGCCGGCGTCGCGCGCGGTGGCGCTGCCCGAGGAACTGGAACCCCGCACCGCGTCCGGCGCGATGCTGCGCGGAATGACGGCGCACATGCTGTTCGCCTACGTGCGGCCGCTGCAGGCCGGCGACACCGTGCTGGTGCACGCGGCCGCCGGCGGCCTCGGGCTGGTGCTGGTGCAGTGGGCCAAGGCGCTCGGCGCGCGGGTGATCGGCACCGTCGGCAACCGCGCCAAGGCCGAACTGGCGCTGGCGCACGGCCTCGACCGCGCGGTGCTCTACCGCGAGGAGGATTTCGTCGCCGCGGCGCGCGACTTCACCGGCGGCGAGGGCGTGCATTTCGCGGTCGACGGCATCGGCGGCGACACCTTCCGCCGCACGCTGGAGGCGGTGCGGCCCTACGGCATGGCCGCGAGCATCGGGCAGGTCGCCGGCGACATCGGTACGATCGATCCGGCGCTGCTCGGACCGGCGCGCTCGATCGCGGTGTCGCGCCCTGGCGTGTTCCGCTTCATGACCGATGCGGCACGTTACCGCGAGGGCGCGCAGGCGACGCTGGACCGGCTGCGCGCCGGCCTGCGCATCGAGATCGGCGCGGAACTGCCGCTGGCGCAGGCCGCCGACGCGCATCGTCTGCTCGAAGCCGGCGCGACCGTCGGCTCGATCCTGTTGCAACCCTGATTCGACAACCCCTGAAAGGACCGTTTCATGCTCTACCTGATCCTGCTGCGCTACCGCGTCGCCATGGCCGAAGTCGACCGCCACCTGGACGCGCACCGCGCGTTCCTGCACCGGCACTACGCGCTCGGCCATTTCCTGCTGTCGGGGCGGCGCGAGCCGCGCACCGGCGGCGTGATCCTCGCGCGCGGCGCGTCGCCCGACGAGGTGGCCGGCTGGATCGAGGAGGATCCGTTCCGGCAGGCGGGCGTGGCCGACTATGACATCATTGCCTGGCAGCCCGGGCTGCGGCACCCGGACATGCCGGCGACGTTCGCGCCGGATGCGGCCGCGGCCTGATGTCGTTCATTCACCAGGAGATCGCCATGCCCGAACCGATCGAAGACCGCCCGCCGCTTCCGCCGTTCACCCGCGAGACCGCGATCCGCAAGGTCCGCCTCGCCGAAGACGGCTGGAACGGCCGCGACCCGGAAAAGGTCGCGCTCGCCTACACGGTCGACACGCAATGGCGCAACCGCGCCGAGTTCGTTCGCGGCCGCGACGAAGCGGTGCAGTTCCTGCGCCGCAAGTGGGCGCGCGAACTCGACTACCGGCTGATCAAGGAACTGTGGGCGTTCGACGGCAATCGGATCGCGGTGCGCTACGCGTACGAATCGCACGACGACTCCGGCAACTGGTTCCGCTCCTACGGCAACGAGAACTGGGAATTCGACGAGCATGGGCTGATGCGGCGCCGGCATGCGTCGATCAACGACCTGCCGATCGCGGAGAAGGACCGGCTGTTCCGCTGGCCGCTCGGCCGCCGGCCGGACGACCATCCGGGGCTGTCGGAGCTCGGGTTGTGAGCGGAGCGAAACCGGACGGCGCGCAGGCATTCCCGGTCGCCGTGCGCGCCGCCGACACGCCGCCGCGCCGCAAGCCGTCGAACTACCCGGAACCGTTCGCGTCGCGCATGGCGGGCCGCGAGAAACGGCCGCTCGGCGACCTGTTCGGGCTGCAGAATTTCGGCGTGAACCTGACGCGGCTGCCGCCGGGCGCGGTGTCGGCGCTGCGGCATGCGCACAGCCGGCAGGACGAATTCGTCTACATCCTGTCGGGCCATCCGGTGCTCGTCACCGACGCCGGCGAGACGCCGCTGTCGCCCGGCATGGGCGCCGGGTTCCGGGCCGGCAGCGGCGATGCGCACCAGCTCGTCAACCGGTCGGATACCGACGCGGTGTATCTCGAAATCGGCGACCGCACGCCGGGCGACACCGGGCATTACCCGGACGACGACCTCCAGGCCGTGCTCGGGGACGACGGCGCCTGGCGCTTCGCGCGCAAGGACGGCACGCCGTATTGAGGCGCGAGTATTTGAGGCGCGGGCAATTCGGCGATCTTGCGTGCGGCCGCCGAATCACCAGAAACCGCTTCCGGGAAGATCCGTCATTCCCGCGCAGGCGGGAATCCAGTGGCGTGTCCCTAGAAAGACGCTGGGTCCCCGCCTGCGCGGGGACGACGCGGATTGGCTCCAACGAATCGCCCCGGATGTCGCTGGATTCCCGCCTGCGCGGGAATGAAGGCCATCAAGGGAGAATCCGATGCGTACCCTGCCAGATCCCCGCCTGCGCGGG
>JBQCGO010000154.1:0-13908 GCA_051955575.1 Burkholderiaceae bacterium | reverse complement strand
AGCCGTTCGCGCGCGCATAGGCGAGCGCCGCGTACCACTTGTAGTGGTTCATCCGCGCTTCCTGCGCCAGCACCGGGTCGGGCCAGCGGATGTTCAGGCCGCCGGGCGGCAGGTCGAAGTCGTCGGGGGTCGCGATCCGCACCCGGTCCGCATCGACCTCGACCGACGCGCCGGACTCGACGATGTCGGTTACGCACTTCATCGCGACCCACAGCCCGGTGTAGCGGCTCATCGCCCAGCCGTGCAGCCCGTAGTCGAGCATTTCCTGCACCGACGACGGATAAAGCACCGGGATGCCGCACGCCTTCAGGATGTGCTCGCTCTGGTGCGCGGTGGTCGACGACTTGGCCGCATGGTCGTCGCCGGCGATCACCAGCACGCCGCCGTGGCGCGCGGTGCCGGCCATGTTGGCGTGCTTGAACACGTCGCCGCAGCGGTCCACGCCGGGCCCCTTGCCGTACCACATCGCGAACACGCCGTCGTGCTTCGCGCCGGGAAACAGGCCGACCTGCTGGGTGCCCCAGATGCTGGTCGCGGCGAGGTCTTCGTTGACGCCCGGCTGGAACACGACCTGGTGCGCGTCGAGGTAGGTCTTCGCCTTGATCGCGGTCTGGTCGACCGCGCCGAGCGGCGAGCCGCGGTAGCCGCTGACGAAGCCGGCGGTGTCGAGCCCGGCGGCTTCGTCGCGCCGGCGCTGCATCATCGGCAGCCGCACCAGCGCCTGCGTGCCGGTCATGAAGGCGCGGCCGGACGCGAGCGTGAACTTGTCGTCGAGCGAGGCGGCGGGAAGTCGAGAATCGGGGGAATCGGGGGAATCGGCGGAAACGGGAGAAAACGGATCGAGCGGCGGAAGGGGAGCGTTCATCGGTGGCTTTCCAAAAATTGTGTTTTTGGGCATCGGTGCCGCCTGCCGGAACCGGCGCGGCGCCGTCGCGCGAGCCGGCCTTGTGGGCCGGCCGTCGTGACCTCACGGTAGCACAAGCCCCATGCGGAAACCATGCGCGGCGCACAAATGTGAACCGAGTTTGCGCTGCCGTAACGGCGGGTAAAACCGGTGGCGACCGAGGCGGCGGGAGCGTTCAATCGTTCCATGCTTCGATCCCCAGCCGGTCTTCCGATCCGGCATCGAGGCGCCGGCCCGCGACAAAGCCGGTCAACGACAGGAGAAATTTCATGGCCAGGACGATGCACAGCAGACTCTTCTCAGCCGCCGCGCTCTCGACATTACTGACGGCAACGCTCGCCACGGGCAGCGCCTTCGCGCAAGCCACGCCCGATGCACCGCCGCCTCCGCCGCCCGGCGCCGATGCGCCTCCGCCCCCGCATCATCCGCACCACCCCGGCATGCACCATCCGGGCGACCATCTCGCCAAGCTCGACAAGGACGGCGACGGCGCGATCAGCCGAGAGGAAGCGGCGAGCAGCAAATATCTCGCGAAACGGTTCGACGAGATCGACACTAACAAGGACGGCAAGATCGACCGCAACGAAATGAAGGCCCATCACGAGGCGATGATGGCCAAGCGGCGCGAGATGATGGCCGAGCGCTTCCGGAAGGCCGACCGCGACGGCGACGGCGCGCTGAGCCTGGCCGAGGCGCAGGACGCGAAGATGAAGCCGATCGTGGTGCATTTCGTCGACATCGATGCCAATCACGACGGCAAGGTGACGCCGGACGAGATCCGCGGCTGGATGCAGGCGCATCGCCCGATGCATGGTCCGGGAGCGCATGGCCCGCACGGCCCCGAAGACGGGCACCCTGCGCACGGCCCGGACGACGCTACACCGCCGCCGGCGCCGATGCCCGAGCCGCCCGGCCGGTGATCTTCCGCCGCCCTGCCGGGCGGCATCGCTACGCCGGCGCGCCGTCGGTCTCGCCCGGCAGCAGCACGCCGGGCGCGATCGTCGGCATCTGCCGGAGCCGCGCGTAGAGCGGCGTGAAATCCTGCGCGGTGTCGTCCAGCAGTTGCCGGAAATCGCGCAGCACGAAATAGGTGTCCTGGAACGCGTCGATCCGGTAATCGGTGCGCATCACGCGCTCGACGTCGAACGGCAGCCGCCTCGGCGCGCGGCTCTCCAGGCAATACGCCAGCTCGCCGCCGGACGACAGCAGGCCGGCGCCGTAGGCGCGCAGGCCGCGCGGGCTTTCCACCAGCCCGAACTCGATCGTGTACCAGTACAACCGCGACAGGAACGGCAGCCCGCCCAGCCCCATCGCCTTCAGGCCGCCCTGGCCGTAGGCCTGCATGTGGTCCGCGAACACCGGGTCGAACAGCAGCGGCACGTGGCCGAAGAAATCGTGGAACAGGTCGGGCTCGACGATGTAGTCGAACTCTTCCGGCTTGCGCAGCCAGACCGTGACCGGGAAGCGGCGATGCGCGAGGTGACGGAAGAACACCTCGTCCGGCACCAGTCCCGGCACCGCGACCAGCCGCCAGCCGGTCGCCGTCGCCAGGGCTTCGGTGACGCGTTCGAAATCCGGGATGCCGGCATCGAGGTCGAGCCGCGCGACGCTGTCGAGGAACGCATCGCACGCGCGGCCCGGCATCTTCCGCGCCTGACGGGCGACCAGCCGGCGCCACAGCGCATGCTCGGCATCGCCGTAGCCGGCCCAGTCCTGGGCGACGACGTAATCGGCATCGGCAGCGAAGTAGTCGCCGCGCAATCCTTCGGTGGAAAACGGCGGCGCATCGGCAACGGGAATCGGCGGGTTTTGCATGGTCGTCGGGTCGGTTCGTCGGTTCGGGAGGAGGCCGCGATACGGGCTTCGCCTTCTCAGCGCCGCCTCAGGTTGATCAGTGCGCGCAGCCACTTCACCGCGAAGCGGCGCTGCGCCTTGAACGTGTAGTCGAGGCTGGCCGCCTGTTCCTCGATCGCTTCCTGCATCACGCTGGACGGATCGGCCGGCGGCAGCTTCAGGTAGGCGTCGGCCTCGCCGTACTCGCGGTGGATTTCCATCCCGGCCTTGCGCGCGATGTGCATCATCACCTGGTTCGACGACAGGCAATGCATGGTCAGCGTGTCGACGTCCTCGTTGCGGCAATGCATCGCCGCGCGCTCGAACAGCCGCGACCCGACGCCGATGCCGCGCGCCGACGCGTCTACCGACACGCCGAGCTCGGCAATGCGCTGCTTGGCGGTGGCGGCCGCCATGCCGGGCATCGACTCGGTCGGCGCGAACGCGAGATGGCCGACGCCGACCAGCTTCAGCACGCCGTTGTAGACGCCGAACACCGTGTCGCGCCGGAAATCGATGCCGTTCACGTAGCGGGCGACCAGTTCATCGGACAGCATGCTGCCGAAACGCAGCAGCCGGTCGCCCTCGCCCAGCGCGAGGAAGTGCTTCAAAAGTTGCGGCCGGGCGCGGGCCGCCAGCGTCTTGACGAAGATCAGCGCGGCGGGCTTGCCGCTCCTCTTAGGGGAATCGCCGCCGGGTTGGCCGGCGGGAGGCTTGGCTGGGTTCATGTTCGGCCCGAACGGAATTGCGCCGTTGTGCGGCACAGCCCCGCATTGTAGACATTTCCACAAGGCCGCGGCCGGCACCCATGGTCGGACCTATTGTCGCTTGCTTGGTAATTGCTATTGACTGGCGGCAACATGCCAACAATACTCTGAAAAAATCTCACGCCGCCAAGGGGAATCTTCATGCCGTTTTCGCCACGCATCCTGATCGCCACGCTCGCCGCCTGCGTGTTCGCCGCCTCTCCCGCCTTCGGCGAGGACGGCGTCACCGACACCACGATCCTGATCGGCCAGACGGTAGGCGTGACCGGCACCATCGCCGCACCGGTCAAGGAAATGAACGAGGGTGCAAACGCCTATTTCGCGCAAATCAACCGGCAGGGCGGCATCTTCGGCCGGAAGATCGTGATGCGCACGCTGGACGATCATTTCGAGGCTGCGCGCGCCAAGGCCAACGCGGAGACGCTGATCCGCAACGATCACGTGTTCGCCCTGTTCCTGGCGCGCGGCACGCCGCTGACCGAAGCGATGCTGCCGGTGATCCAGGCCGCCAACGTGCCGCTGGTCGCGCCGAGCACCGGCGCCTCGGTCTTCCATGAGCCGGTGAACCACCTGCTGTTCAACGTGCGCGCCAAGTACCAGGACGAGGTGATCAAGGCGGTCGAGCACTTCACCACGCTCGGCTTCAGCCGGATCGGCCTGCTGCACGTCGACGACTCGTTCGGCAACGACGGGCTGGAAGGCTTCAACAAGGGCATGGCGGCGCACGGCCTGAAGCCGGCGATCATCGAGAAATTCGCGCGATCCAAACCCGACATCGCTGCGGCGGCGGACGGGATCGTCAAGGCCAATCCGACTGCGCTGATCATCGTCAGTTCCTCCAAGAACACGATCGACGTGATCAAGGCGATCCGCGAACGCAACAGCGCGATCCAGATCATGACGCTGTCGAACAACTCGTCGCAGGCGTTCGTGAAGGATCTCGGTCCGGCCGGCGTCGGCGTGATCATCTCGCAGATCACGCCGGCACCCGACCTGGTGTCGAGCGTGCTGGGGCAGCAGTTCCAGACGGCGGCGAAAGCCAGCGGCGCCACCGTGTCGTATGCGGCGATGGAAGGCTTCGTGGCGGCCAAGGTGCTGGTGGAAGGGCTGCAGCTGGCAGGACGCAACCTGACGCGGGAAGGCTTCATCCGGGCGATGGAGTCGATCCGCCACCAGGACCTCGGCGGCCTGATGGTCAGTTACGGGCCGAACGACCACACCGGCAGCGAGTTCGTCGAACTGACGATGATCGGCCGCAACGGCAGCTTCGTGCGCTGACCGCCCTGCCGCGGCGCTTCAGGCCGCGCCCTTCGGCGGCGCGCCATGTGCCTGCGCGACGACGCCCTGTGCAACGAACGCCTCCACCGCCGCCACCCGCGCGGCATGCACCGCCTCCGGGATGTGGTGCGGCCGCTCGCGGTAGCGCGCAGCGACCTCACCTGCATTCACGTCCCGCGCCGCGCGCAGCGCTTCGTCGAGGTAGGACCGCTGCGGAAACGGCCGCTCCTCGAAGCCGGTGCGGCCGCGATGGTCGCACTCGGATGCCTGCAGCATGTCGAGGAAGCGCTGCGGCTTGCGGAACGCGTCGCAGCGTTCGAACAGCTTGACGATGGTCGCCGGCCGCAGCTCCAGCGCGCGGCCGACGTTGCCGTGCTCGCGCGCGGTCATCAGCGCGAGGTCACGGCAGTCGCCCGGCACCTTCAACCGCTCGCAGACCTGCCGCACCAGCGCCACGCTGGCCTGCTCGTGGCCATGGTGGCGCGGCCATTCGGCGGACGGCGTCGCGCCCTTGCCGAGGTCGTGCGTCAACGCGGCGAAGCGCACCGGCAGCGACGCCTGCTGCCGTGCGGCGGTGTCGATCATGATCATCACGTGCACGCCGGTGTCGATCTCGGGATGGTATTGCGCCGGCTGCGGCACACCCCACAGCGCGTCGAGCTCGGGCAGGATGCGGGCCAGCGCCCCGCAATCGCGCAGCACCGCGAACATCCGCGACGGCGCCGCTTCCATCAACCCGCGCGCCAGTTCCTGCCAGACCCGCTCGGGCACCAGCGCATCGACCTCGCCGGCCTCGACCATCGCGCGCATCAGCGCGTTGGTCTCGGGCGCGACGGAAAAGTCGGCGAAGCGCGCGGCGAAGCGCGCCACGCGCAGGATGCGCACCGGATCCTCAACGAAGGCCGGCGAGACATGACGGAACAGTCGCGCCTCCAGATCCGCGCGGCCGCCGAACGGATCGGCGAGATTGCCCTGCTCGTCCTCGGCCATCGCGTTGATGGTCAGGTCACGCCGCGCGAGGTCGTCCTCCAGCGTGACCGCCGGATCGGCGTGGAACGCGAAGCCCCGGTAGCCGGGCGCGGTCTTGCGCTCGGTGCGCGCCAGTGCGTACTCCTCCTGTGTCTGCGGATGCAGGAACACCGGAAAGTCCTTGCCGACCGCGCGGAAACCCCGCGCGAGCATCTCGTCCGGCGTGGTGCCGACGACCACGTAGTCGCGGTCGTTGACCGGCAGGCCGAGCAGCGCGTCGCGCACCGCGCCGCCGACGGTGTAGATTTTCATTGCCTGGCTTCAGCCGGGATAGACATCGTACTTCGGCAGCCGCGTCGTCTCCGTCATCGCTTCCTCGATCCAGCGCGCCACCGCGGGATGGGCGACGACGCGGTTCATGTAGGCCTGCATCGCCGGCGCCATCGACACGCCGTAGGTGATGAAACGCATCACCACCGGCGCGAAGAAAGCATCGGCGATCGAGAAGTCGCCGAACAGGAACTGGCGATGGCCGAATTCGGCCAGACAGTCTTCCCAGATCTCGCAGATGCGTCCGATGTCCGCCTGCGCCTCGACGGTGCGGCCCTTGCCCGGGAAACGGGCGCGGATGTTCATCCACATCGCCGAGCGCAGCCCGGTGAAGCCGGAATGCATCTCGCAGCAGATCGAACGCGCCACTGCCCTGGCACGCGTATCCTGCGGCCACATCGCCTTGTCCGGGAACTGCTCGGCGAGATATTCGCAGATCGCCAGCGAATCCCAGACCCGCGTGTTGCCGTCGATCAGCACCGGCACCCGGCCGGCGGCCGAATGGCGCGCGATGTTCGCTGCCGTATCGGACCGTCCGAGCGCGATGCGGGTTTCCCGGAACGGGATGCCGAAGGCGGTCATCGCCACCCAGGGCCGCATCGACCACGACGAGTAATTCTTGTCGGCGATGACGAGTTGCATGTCGCCCCGGCCGGCGGCATCGAGCGCGCGGGACAGCGAGGGATCGAGTTCGGTGGTTTCCATGGGATCGTCGGGCAAGCCCGGTCGTGAGAAAGAGGGAAGGCGTCAGCGCCGGCGGCGCAGACTGTCGAAGCGGCTGCCCGCGCACAGGTAATCGGGCGCGACCGCCTCGATCGGCGTCGGCGCGATCCCGAGCACGGCCAGCCCCGGCAGCGCGCCGGCGACATTGTCGCGACGCATGGAGTCGAGGTTGTCGCGGCTCATCAGCGGACCGCCGGGCAGATGTTCGAGCGTCCATGCCTGCATCCGCGCCAGCGACGGCGGCAGGCCGATCACCGGCCGCTCGTGGCCGGTGCATTCGCCCGCCAGCGCGACCAGTTCGCGCAGGGTGAAGACTTCGGGGCCGGCCAGTTCGTAGACCTTGCCGGCGGTGTGCGGATCGCCGAGCGCCCTGCAGAACGCCTGCGCGACGTCGCCGACGTAGACCGGCTGGAATTTGGCGTCGGCGCCGCCGAGCGGCAGGATCGGAAACAGTCGCTGCAGCCAGGCGAACAGGTTCGGGAAGCGGTCGCCCGGCCCGAACACCACCGACGGCCGCAACACGGTCGCGTCGACCGCCGGACGGGAGAACGCGGCCGCCTCGCCATCGGCCTTCGAGCGCAGGTACATCGACGGGCCGTCGCGATCGGCGCCGAGCGCGCTCATGTGCAGGTAGCGCCGCACGCCGTGCGCGGCGCAGGCGGCGACGATGCGGCGCGGCAGGTCGACGTGCGCCCGCGCGAACTGCGGGCCGTAGGCGGAGCCCGACGAACCGCGGCGCGAGTGCAGGACGCCGACAAGGTTGATCACCGCGTCGGCGCCGGCCACCAGTTGCGCGAGCGCCGCGTCGTCGTGCACGTCGGCCTCGCACGGCCGCACGTTGGGCAGCACCGTCAGATGCTTGGCGCGTTCGAGGCGGCGGGTCGGAACGATCACGCGCCGCGTCGGCGTCTCGGCCAGCCGCGCCGCCAGGTGGCTGCCGATGAAACCGGAGCCGCCGATCAGCAATACCGTGCGATAAGTACTCATGGCTTCTCCCCGGAGCGTCAGCGGAACCGAAGCCGTGCAGGCCTGCGCCGACCGGCGCCGTTCGTCAGGGCAGATCGGACGCGACGAAACCCTTCGGCGCGACGGTGCCGAGCCGCGCCTTCAGCGACTGCGGCTTGCCTTCCAGCATCGCCGCGTAACTGGTCGCGTTCGCCAGCACGTTCTTCACGTAGCCGCGCGTCTCGCCGAACGGAATCGTCTCGGCAAAAATCGCGCCCTCGATCGGCTTGGCAAGCGTCGCGCGCCAAGCGCGCGGACGGCTCGGTCCCGCATTATAGGCGGCGCTCGCCAGCGCCTGCGAACCGTCGAGATCGCCGAGCACCATGTTCAGGTAGTTGGTGCCGAGCAGGATGTTGGTGTCGACCTCCTCGATCGCGCCCGGGTGGTAGCCGCCGAAGCCGATCTTGCGCGCGACGAAGCGGGCGGTGGCCGGCATGATCTGCATCAGCCCCGACGCACCGACGTGCGAGCGCGCGTTGCGCACGAAGCGCGACTCCTGCCGGATCAGCCCGTAAACCCAAGCCATGTCGATGCCGAGTGCTTTGGTGTCGGCTTCCATGATGTCGCGATGCGGCGTCGGATAACGCTGCGCCATGTCGATCACGGCGCGGGTGCGGTCCGAGGTGTTGACCATGCGGTCGAGCACGTTCTGCTGGCGCGCGAACTCGGCGGCGGCCAGCAACTGCCGGTCCGACATGCCGCGCAATTCCCAGTTCCATTCCCGCACGCCTTCGAAGCGCAGGTTCATGTCGAAGAACTTCAGCGCGCGCCGGAAGCCGGGGTTCGCCGCCGCGGCGGCCAGTTCCTCGGCAGTCGGCGGCGGCGGCGGCTCGGCGGCGACGATCGGCTTGCCGAGCTCTTCGGATGCCAGTTGCGGATAGAAGCCGAGCGGACCGGCGATGCGGCGGAACAGCAGTTCCGCGTCTTCGGAACGGCCCATCTGCTTCAGCGCGCGGCCCAGCCAGTAGACCCAGGCGGCATCGTCGCGCAGCGTCTCCGGCAACGCTTCGATGTCGGCCTTGACCGTCTTCCAGTCGCCTGCCCGCAACGCCGTGCGCACCTGCCACTGGTAAGCATCGAAGGACAGCGGCGCGCCCTTCGCGCGCTGCCAGTAGTCGGTGGCTTCGGGCTGCAGCTTGAGCGAGGACTGGAACGCGATCTGCGCCCAGCCGAGTGCCTGCTCCGGCGCCTTCAGCTGCGCATCGGCGCGGATTAGCGCGGCGGCGGCCTGGGCCGGATCGTTGCGCGCGATGCGGCCGAGCGCGAGGATGAACAGCTGGTGCGCCGACGCGCTGGCTCCCGGCCCGCGCACCAGCGCCAGCGCCGGCTTGTCGAGCGCCTGGGCGACCACCGCATCCGGCGCGCCGCTGTTCACCGCGATGCGCCGCGCCAGCGGCAGCGCGCCGACTTCGGAGGCCAGCAGCACCTGCGCCCAGACGTCGTCCGCCTTCCACTGCCCCTTCTGGGCCAGCATGTCGATCAGCGCCACGCAGGCGTCGCCGTACTCGCGCGGCGCGGTCAGCAGCGCGCGCGCGTCGTCGTCCACGTTCAGCCCCTTGTCCGCCTTGGACATCAGCGCGTAGCACTTCAGCTGCAAATCGTCGTCGAGCACGAATTGCGGATACTGCTCGTCGAAGGTCTTCCAGTCATGCACCCTGCCGAGTTCGAGCAGCCAGTCGTTGCGCAACCGGTCGGCGATCGCACTGCCCTGGTAGCGTTCCAGGTAGCTGCGAATCTCGGCCTCGGGCAATTCCCGCACGCGCGGCTTCAACCGGAAATAATCGACGTAGGAGGGAATGCCATAATCGGGTAGGCGCGCCGCCAGTTCGAACGCATTGAGCGCGTCGCCGCGCCGGGCCGCGTCGCGCAGCGCGAGGAACACGTCGTCCGGTGTCGCCGCAGGCGACAGCGCCGTGTTCGGCTGCGCCTGGACTGCGCACGACACCAATGCGAAGGAGGCCGCGGCGGCGAGCACGCCGGCAGCGATTTTACGAAGCAAAAACATGGATGCTGGAAAGAAGTGATTCCGGATGACAAGCTCACGAAGAATAGCATGCAGGGATGACGTGTCTGTGGCGCAAACCACGCAGTCCAAGACCGATTTGCGACGCCTGTTGCGCGCCGCGCGCGACGGTGTTTCCGCCGAGGAAAGAACCCGGCGCGACGCCGCGATCGGCGCGACGCTGCTAGGATGGAACGGCTGGCGACCCGGACTGCGGCTCGGCGTGTACTGGCCGTTGCGCGGCGAACCGGACTTGCGTGACGTCTATGCCGAACTGCGCACGCGCGGCGTGCTGCTCGCGCTGCCGGCTGTGGTCCGGCGCGACGCGCCGCTGTGCTTCCGTGCCTGGACGCCGGGCGAGCCGCTGGTGCGCGACGCGGCAAACGTGGCCGCACCGCCGGCATCCGCCGCCGAAATCAGTCCCGACGCGATCCTGCTGCCTTGCCTGGGATTCAATGCGGGCCGCATCCGTCTCGGCTACGGCGGCGGCTACTACGACCGGACGCTGGCCTTACCGTCGCCGCCGCTGGCGATCGGCGTCGCCGACCGCTGCACACTCGCGGCGTTCGATGCGGAGCCGCACGACGTCCCGCTGGACGCGATCCTGACCGAGGCCGGCTGGGAAGGCCCGCCGCCCTCGCCTGCGTTTTCTCCCGTGTTCTGACCTACCGGCGGCAAGTGACGGGCTTGCTTGCCGGATGGCCGCTATGCGCCCAGCCGCTTGCAGATCGCCAGCGTCGCCGCCGGCTGGTTCAGGGTGTAGAAATGCAGGCCGGGCGCGCCGCCCTGCAACAGCCGCTCGCACAGGCCGGTCACCACGTCCAGCCCGAACGCGCGGATCGAGTCGGTGTCGTCGCCGAAGCTGGCCAGCTTGATCCGGATCCAGCGCGGAATTTCGGCGCCGCACATGTCGGAGAAACGCATCAGCTGCGTGTAGTTGGTGATCGGCATGATGCCGGGCACGATCGGCACGTCGGCGCCGGCCTTCCTCGCCTCGTCGACGAAACGGAAGTAGGCGTCCGCGTTGTAGAAGTACTGCGTGATCGCACCGTTCGCGCCGGCTTTCACCTTGTCGGCGAAGCGCCGCACGTCGTCACCGGGCGACTTTGCCTGCGGGTGCATTTCCGGATACGCGCCGACTTCGATGTGAAACCAGTCGCCGGTTTCGGCGCGGATGAATTCGACTAGCTCGTTGGCGTAGCGGAACTCGCCGGACGCCAAGTCCATCGCACCGTAGCCGCTCGGCAGGTCGCCGCGTAATGCGACCAGGCGGCGGATGCCGTGCGACCGGTATTCGTCGAGGATCGCGCGCAGCTTGTCGCGCGAGCTGCCGAGGCAGGACAGGTGCGGCGCGGCGTCGTGGCCCTCGCCGCGAATGTCGAGCACCGTGTCGAGCGTGCCGCGCTGGGTCGAGCCGCCGGCGCCGAAGGTGACCGAGAAATAGGCCGGATCGAGCTCGGCCAGCCTGGCGCGCGTCGCGCGCAGCTTCTCGACGCCTTCGGGCGTCTTGGGGGGAAAGAACTCGATGCTGAAGGTAGGTTCGGACATGAGGTGGAGCGAAAGTGGAACGTTGTGGCGCTAATGCCGTTAAGTCAAGCTCGATTTCCCGCACGGCGTCGTCCCCGCGAAGGCGGGGACCCAGTGTCTTTGGAACTTAGTGTCTTTTCCCGAATACGCCACTGGATTCCCGCCTGCTGAACGTATAGGGAATGACAATCCCGTGACCGAACGGCATTGACGCTACGACGCCCTTCTGAAGATCAATGTGGAAAGGCCCCAGGAAATGATGCTGTAGACCAGTGCGCCGCCGACGGCCGACCAGAAGCCGGCCACGTGGATGCCGCCGACCACCGATGCCACCAGCCAGAACAGGAGGCCGTTGACGACGAAGATGAACAGGCCGAGCGTGACGACCGTCACCGGCAGCGTCAGCAGCAGCAGGACCGGCCGGATCAGCGTGTTGACCAGCCCGAGCACCAGCGCGGCCAGCAGCGCCGCGCCGAAGCTGTCGACCTGCACCGATTGCATCAGGACCGGCACCACGACCAGCGCGATCGCGTTGATGATCCAGTGAAGCAGCATTTGCATGGCACATTCCCCTTGGTGGGCGGCGCCCGCATCGCGGACGCCGCATCGTGGTATCGCGACGGCAACCGGGCAGTCGTCGCGCGGCAGTGCAGTTCGGCAGCCGCCGCGGTTGTCTGCCGGGACCGATCAGTAGCGGTAATGCTCCGGCTTGTACGGGCCGCTCTTCGACACGCCGATGTACGCCGCCTGCTCGTCGCTCAGTTCGGTCAACTGGGCGTTGAGCTTTTTCAACTGCAGCCGCGCGACCTTTTCGTCGAGATGCTTGGGCAGCGTGTAGACGCCGACCGGGTAAGCCTTCGTGTTGGTGAACAGCTCGATCTGCGCGATCGTCTGGTTCGCGAACGACGAGCTCATCACGTACGACGGATGGCCGGTACCGCAGCCGAGGTTCACCAGCCGGCCCTCGGCCAGCAGGATGATGCGTTTGCCGGGTTTGCCGTCGGCTTCAGGGAAGATCACGTGATCGACCTGCGGCTTGATGTTTGCCCACTGGTACCGGCGCAGCGCCGCGACCTCGATCTCGTTGTCGAAGTGGCCGATGTTGCAGACGATCGCCTGGTCCTTCATCCGCTTCATGTGCTCGTGCGTGATCACGTGGTAGTTGCCGGTCGCGGTCACGAAGATGTCGCCGTGCTCGCAGGCATAGTCCATGGTCACGACGCGGTAGCCTTCCATCGCCGCCTGCAGCGCGCAGATCGGATCGATCTCGGTCACCCACACCTGCGCCGACAGCGCGCGCAGCGCCTGCGCCGAACCCTTGCCGACGTCGCCGTAACCGGCGACCACTGCGATCTTGCCGGCCACCATCACGTCGGTCGCGCGCTTGATGCCGTCGACCAGCGACTCGCGGCAACCGTACAGGTTGTCGAACTTGGACTTGGTCACCGAGTCGTTCACGTTGATCGCCGGGAAGGCCAGCTTGCCTTCCTTGTGCATCTGGTACAGGCGATGCACGCCGGTGGTGGTTTCCTCGGTCACGCCCTTGATCTGCGCGAGCCGGGTCGAATACCAAGTCGGATCGGCTTCCAGCTTCTTCTTGATCGCCTTGAACAGGCAGACCGCTTCGTCCGACTCCGGATTGGCCAGCACCGACGGATCCTTCTCGGCGCGCGCGCCGAGGTGCAGCAGCAGCGTCGCGTCGCCGCCGTCGTCGAGAATCATGTTCGAGTAGCCGCCGTCCGGCCATTCGAAGATGCGATGGGTGAAATCCCAGTAGTCGTCGAGCGACTCGCCCTTGAACGCGAACACCGGCGTGCCGGTCGCGGCGATCGCGGCGGCGGCGTGGTCCTGCGTCGAGTAGATGTTGCACGACGCCCAGCGGACCTTCGCGCCGAGCGCTTCCAGCGTCTGGATCAGCACCGCGGTCTGGATCGTCATGTGCAACGAACCGGTGATGCGCGCGCCTTTCAGCGGTTGCGCTGCGGCGAATTCCTCGCGGATAGCCATCAGGCCGGGCATCTCGGTCTCGGCGATCTTGATTTCCTTGTCGCCCCAGGCGGACAGGCCGAGGTCGGCGACGACGAAATCGTTGTTGTTCGGGGATTGCCGGGATTGGGACTGCAGAACTGCGGCGTTCATCACGCCCTCCTTTCGTTAGAAAAAAGTAACGTGAGCGCCGTTGCGGGGTGACTGCACCAAGCCTGGCGGGCCGGGCGGCCCGTCGCAACGCTCCTTGGTGAGATCAAGATTTTAATCGACTTTCGCCGTTCGAGGCTCACTTGCTCGTGTCGATGGCGTCAAAGGGCACCCCGAGAGCTTCGGCTTCGACACGCAAATTTTCCGCGTAACTTTTCGCGCCTACGAAAATCAGCTTCCCTGCGGGCGTGAAGCCCTGCAAGCGCTTCATTGCTCGCTCCACTGTTGCCGCGGTCACCGCATCGCTTTCTCCGTACACCGCAAGCGCCGTCTTTCCGGAATGACGAAGCGCCTCGACCAGGGCGTTCACCGCCTCGCTATCGCTCCCACTCTTCAGCGCGGCCACGATCATGGCATTGGATATCGCGCTGTCG
>JBQCGO010000153.1:0-6150 GCA_051955575.1 Burkholderiaceae bacterium | reverse complement strand
GCCGCGCCCCCTCACGCACTTAGGGGTCACCCCCCCCCCAGCGCGGGGGGGGGGCGGGGCGGGCGGCGGGCCCCCACGCCGCTTGCTGTCTCGTTTGCTGTCTCGTTTGCTGTCCCCGTTCCGTCATTGACCGTTCTTCCCGAAAGCCAGCATGTCGATCGTCTACTCGAGCCTGAACCATCCGCTGCGCGTGCCCCTGGCCGCCGAAGTCCATTCGCGTCCGCATCTGCGCCTCTCGGGCGCCGAGAGCGTCACGCACCTCGCGGTCTACGCGCGCGACGGCTCGGAAGCCGGCAATGCGCACATGGAGTCGCAGCATGCGACGCTGACGGCGCTGTGCGCGCATTTCGGTGTGACCGCGCCGGGCACAGACGCGAAGTACTTCTATCACGACTTCGGCCGCCTGCGATTGAAGTGGGAATGCCATACCGAGTTCTCGACCTACACCTTCGCACTGCAGCACGAATCGCGGCTGCCGCTGGCCGAGGCATTCGCGCGCGCGCCGATTGCGCACGTCCCGCAGCAATGGCTGCTGAGCCTGCAGGGCCGGCTCATGGTGGCCGCGCACGTCGTGCTCGAAGCCGAGGCCGCGCCGCTGGACGCGGGCGACCCGTCGCTGCGCGAAGTTTTCGAAGGCACTGCGCTGGCCGGCAGCCGGGTGCTGCAGGGCGCCGAGGTCTGGACCGATTTCCTGATCCAGGCGGATGGTTTCAGCCGCTTCGTGGTGCGCGACGTCGGCATGCGGGAACAGCAGTCCGGCCGCCTGGTGCAACGGGTGCTCGAAATCGAGACATACCGGATGATGGCGCTGCTCGGATTGCCCCATGCGCAACGCGCGCTGCCGATGCTCAATACCGTCGAGACCGAGCTGGCGCGCCTGACCGCGGCGATGGTCGATGCCGACGAAACCCGCAGCGGCGACGGCGCGAAGCGAGTGGGCGAGGAACAGGAACTGCTGCGCGACATCACCGGCCTGGCGGCGCGCATCGAGAAGCTGTCCCTTGAAAACAGCTACCGCTTCTCGGCCTCGCAGGCGTACTTCCGGCTGGTGCGCGCGCGCATCGAGGAATTGCGCGAGGTGCGCATCGAAGGCGTGCCGACGCTGGAGGAATTCATGGACCGCCGCCTGTCGCCGGCGATGAGCACCTGCGAATCGGTGGCCCGGCGGCAGGAAGCGCTGGCGGAGCGGATCGCGCACACCAACGATCTGCTGCGCACCCGGGTCGGCATCGTGCAGGAGCAGCAGAACTGGAAGATCCTGCAGTCGCTCAATACCCGCGCCGCGCAGCAGCTACGGTTGCAGCAAGCGGTCGAGGGGCTGTCGGTGGTGGCGATCTCGTACTACCTCGCCAGCCTGTTCCACTACGCTGCCGGTGCGGTCGAAGCCGCCGGCGTGCCGGTGCATCCGGAGATTGCCACCGGCCTGGTGATTCCGCTGATCGCCGGCGCCGTCTGGTACGGGCTGCAGCGCGTGCATCGCAGCATGCAGGCGACGCCGCACTGAACGGTCCCGGTCAACGGCTCCGAGGGTTCCCGGGGCCTGCGGCGGAACGCGACGCACAGGCGCCCGCGCCGCACGTCAGGAGCCGCTCTATCTCTCCGTAACCTCGCGCCCTTGCCAGCGCCAGCGGCGTATTGCCCGAACGGTCGCCGATCGCCGGGTCGGCCCCGGCCGCCAGCAGCAGGCGCACGACCTCAGTGTGGTTGCGGCCGCCGTTGCCGAGAACCACGGCTTCGATCAAGGCGGTCCAGTGCAGGTTGTTGACGTGGTCGAGCGGCGCGCCGGCATCGATCAGTTGCTTCACGATGCCGGCGTGACCGAGATGCGCCGCAGCGATCAGCGCGGTGCCGTCGTAGGGGCTGGTGACGTTCTTCGCGCTGGCGCCGAGCTTCAGCAGCAGGGCCAGCGTTTCCCCGTCGTCGGCCACCGCGGCGATCGTCACGGGATCGTAGCGCTGCTCGTCCAGCGCATTCAGGTCGGCGCCGGCCGCGGCCAGCAGGCGGATCGCCTCGTGCCGGCGGGCATAGGTGGCGACGTGCAGCGGCGTGCGTCCCTGCGCGTCCCGCGTTCCCAGTGCCGGCGCTGGCGCCCGAGCGAGGAGGGCGGCGAGCCGCGCCGCATCGCCCGCATGCGCGGCCGCCAGCAGCCCGGTATAGCCCGCCGCCTGCCGCGCCGAAGGCGGGACCTGGGCGACGGCCGGCAGCGCCGCGAGAACGGCGATGCCGATCGCGGTCGACAGCAGCATCGTCTTCATTGCCGTTCCCGTTCTTCGCTTACTTCTTTGCTCACTTCAGCGCGTCCTTGACCTTGTCGAGCGCCGCCCGCGCGCATTGCTCGTCGAGGTGACCGCCCGGCGCGCCGCCGATGCCGACCGCGCCGATCACCTCATTGCCGGCCTTCACCGGCACGCCGCCGCCGAGCAGCAGGAAGCCGGGGATGTCGCCCAGGTTCGCCGCGCCGGGGTTCTTCTGCGACATTTCCATCATCGCCTGCGTGGCGTTCTTCGCGGATGCGGACGTGAAGGCCTTGGCGCGGCTGGCCTCGAGCGTGTGGGGGCCGGCATTGTCGGCGCGCTGGACGGCGCGCACGATGCCGGCGCGGTCCACCACGGTCACGGCGACCGCGTAACCTTTTTCCTGGCAGGCCGCCACGCCGGCGGCAGCGATCTGGTTGGCCAGATCGAGCGAGATGTTGCGTTCGGTGCGGACGGCCTGCGCGTGCGCGCCGGCAGCGGCTCCAGCGAAAAGCGAGGCGATGGCGAGGGCGGAAAGCAGTTTGTTCACGGTCGTTTTCCTTGATTCGGTCACGACGAAGGGATTTCGTCGACAGGGAAAACTGTAGCGAAGCGGCGCCGCGCCCGATACCCGGACGCCTACGCGCCGGCTTCCGTAGAAATACGGAAAGCGTTCGAGATTTCCGAACGATTCGCTCAGGAGCCGTCGGCTTCAACCAGCGCCGCGTAGTGGCGGATCAGGTAGGCGAGAGACGGCGCCGCCAGCTTGTCGAAGAGATTGGCGCGGTGGGTTTCGACGGTGCGCGGCGAAAGCGCCAAGGCCCGCCCGATTTCCTTGTTGGTGAGCCCTTCGACGATCAGTCCGAGCACGTCGCGCTCCCGTTCGGTGAGCGCCGTGTAGCGTTCCCGTGCGGCCAGATCGGCCGCCTGCCGCTGCCGGGATTTGACGTGGCGGCGTATCGCCTGTTGCAGGACGTCGAGCAGGAGTTCGTCGTCGACCGGCTTCTCGAGAAATTCCGCCGCGCCGGCCTTGAAGGCGCGCCGGCAGAGATCGACCGTGCCGTGCCCGGTCAGCATGATGACCGGCTGGTCGATTCCCGCCGCCCGCAGATTGTCGAGCACCGACAGGCCGGACAATCCCGGCATGCGCACGTCGAGCACGATCGCGCCGATGCTGTGGCGATCGAAGCCGGCAAGGAAAGCTTCCGGATCGGCCCACTTTTCCACGCGCAGGCCCACCGTGCCGATCAGCAGTGCCAGCGCGTCGCGTACTGCAGCGTCGTCATCCACGAGATGGATCAACGGCGACAGGGATCCGGCGCCGGTCATGGCGTCCTTCCTTCCCTTCCTTCCTGCGGTCCGGGCGCAGATTGCGCGGACGGCAGTTCGAGAATGAATTCCGCGCCCGGGGACGCCGCCCGGTAGCGCAGACGGCCGCCCATTTCCTCCGCCAGCGTCTGGCACAGGCTCAGTCCCAGGCCCAGTCCGCCCGGACGTCCGCTCACGAACGGCTCGAAAAGACGCCCGGCCAGCTCAGGCGGGACGCCGGGGCCGTTGTCGCGCACCGTGAGCCGCACCAGTCCCGGGCCGGCGTTCGCGGTCGAGATCACCAGTTCCGGCGTCGCGACGACGGCGAACGCATGCAGCGCGTTGCCGATCAGGTTGTGCAGGATCTGGTCCACCGCCACGGGATCGGCCCACGCCGGCGCCGCGTCGCCGGCCTCGAGCCGCACCGCTACGCCGCGCTTGTCGGATTCGGGTTCAAGCAGATGCAGGACGTTGCGGGCGGCGGCAGTCAGGTCGACCGCGGTGCGCTCGCCGGTATCGGGCCGGTCGATCACGCGCCGCAGCCGCGCCACGACGTCGGCCGCACGGCGCGCCTGCGTCTTCGCCTGGCGCATCGCGGTGCGCGCCGCATCCATTTCAGGAGGTTCGTCGTCCAGCAGCCTTGCCGCGGCTTGCGTGCCGGCCAGCACGGCCGTCAACGGCTGGTTCAGTTCGTGCGCCAGCCCGGCGGCCAATTCCCCGAGCGCATTCAGCCGCGACACCTGCCCCAGCCGCAGCAGTTCCTCGGCCCGTCGCCGCGCTTCCCGCTGCCGGACGACGTGGGCCAGCCCCGCAACCGCTCCAGTCCATAGCAGCACCCAGGGAAGCAGCACTGGCCATGGCAGATCGCTCCAGCGGTAGTCACGCTGCGCCACAAGGTCGAAAGGCTGGCTGTCGGCGGCCAGCCGCTTGCGGAAGGAAAACCGCAGCAGTTCTCCAGCATCGTCGCGTTCCGTCCCAGCCGCGTGGATCATCCATCGTGCACCGCCGTATTCCAGCCAGGCACGGGTCCGGGATGCACGCGCCGCTTCCGGACTGTCGCCGAACGGCCACTCGGACCATGGCACCATCAGCGGCAGCGAGATTTCGAGCGCATATGCCGCACCCGACGGGGTCGACCGCGCGAATGCGGACGACGCGATCCAGAAGTGCCCGTCAGGCAGGTCGGCGAGAACCAGCCGTGCTCCTCCCGGCGCCTTTTCCGTCACCTGCTCCGCCGCGCGCAATGCCGCGCGCAATGCCGGCGGCCCTGACCAGGCCTCGCCTTCGGCGCGCCGCTGCACTTGAAGGATCTGCGGATAAATGGCCGGCAAGCGGACGTCGGGCGCCGGCTGGATAAGGCCGAGAGTGGCGAGCACCGCTTCGTGCTGGACGGCGCGTTGCGACAGCAGCCGGTGTGCGATGCGCGCGGCGGTTTCGAAGTCGTCGCGCTCGCGCTCGACGGCTTGCCGCACCAGCAGCATGGCGCCGAGCATGGCGCCGATCACGCCGATGCCGGTCCACGCCAAGGTACGCTGGAAGCGGGAAAGTCCGGTGACTGACGACAGGAAAATTGCATTGCGCATCCGGGGATTCTGCCACGCCGCAGCCGGTCTTCCCCGGCCGGGGGCTGCATCGCCGGTTCCGCGCTCAGCCGCGTTCGCGCAAGATGCGCGTCACGCTCGCGATGCGGCGCACGTTGCGCATCAGCCGCGCGAGGTGGACCCGGTCCTCGACTTGCACCGTGAAGCGCAACTGGGACATCATCGGATCCTTGTCGTCGTCCATGCCGACATAGACGATGTTGGCGTCTGATTCGCCGATCTCGGCGGCGACCCGGGCGAGCACACCGCGCTCGTTGCGCACCAGCACCACGATGCGGCAATCGAAGCGGCGGTTCAGTCCTTCGCCCCACTCGACCTCGATCCAGCGGTCCGGCTCCTTGATGCGCTGGCGCTTGGCGACCTCGCAGTCGGCGGCGTGCACCACCAAACCCTGGTCGCGCTTCAATTGCCCGACGATCGCATCGCCCGGGATCGGCTGACAGCACGGCGCCAACTGTACCGACACACCCTCGGTGCCGTAGATGATCACCGGGTTCGGCTTGTGCGGCACCAGGTCGCCCTGCGCATCGATCAGCGGAATCGTCAGCGGCTCGTTTTCCAGCAGTCCGAGGACGTGGCGCGCGACCAGGGTCGCCATCCGCTTGCCGACGCCGATGTCGGCGTACAGCTCGTCGAGCGACTTCGCGCTGGATTCCTTGAGCAGGCGCTCGATCAGCGCGTCGGGCATCGAGGCAGGCAGGTTCAGCGAGGTCATCGCCTGTTCCAGCAGGCGCCGTCCGAGGTCGACCGATTCGTTCCAGTTGACGGTGCGCAGGTGATGCCGGATCGCCGAGCGCGCCTTGCCGGTGCGCACGAAGGTCAGCCAGCCGGGATTCGGCCGCGCGGCGGGCGAAGTCAGGATCTCGACGATGTCGCCATGGCGCAGTTCGCTGCGCAATGGCGACATCTCGTGGTTGATCCGCGCCGCCACCGTCTGGTCGCCGATGTCGGTATGGATGCTGTAGGCGAAGTCGAGCGCGGTCGCGCCGCGCGGCAGCGCGATGATC
>JBQCGO010000152.1:0-6935 GCA_051955575.1 Burkholderiaceae bacterium | reverse complement strand
GCCCATGCGCGAGAGGGTGCCGATCTTGTACTGGAAGCCTTTCAGGACCGCGCCTACGCCGAGCAGGAACATCAGCCCGCCACCGTAGTAATCCTTGTTGTAGGCGTTCAGCCAGCCGCGGCGGACGCGGGCTTCGGTAGGATCGCTCATTCGTCTCGTCTCCTCGGGTGCGGGCGCCTCACTGCTTCGATGAGCCTTGCCCATTCGTTGCCATGGTGTCGACCCCGTTTGGATTGCCTGCAGCGTGTACCTCAGGCGCGGCGCGGTATGTGCAAGGCACAGCCGGGTTCCGTCATTTCGATGCGCAATATCGATCCGGTAACCGATTCGGTGAAGTACGCGGTGCGCCTGTCCTCGCCGCCATACGCGAGGTTGGTCAACGACGTGCCGGCCACGCTGCGCAGCACCTCGACCGGCTCGCCGCGCGGATTCAGGCGCCAGGCCCATCCGAGACCGGGATTGGCGACGACCAGGTGACCGCCGACGTCCATCGCGAGGCCGTCCGGCCCGCTCGGGCCGTAGGACGTGAAGAACTGGCCCACCTTCGATACCGACCCGTCCTCGAGCAGCGGCATGCGCCAGACCGAATTCCCGCGCGTCATCGCGACGTACAGCACCTTCTCGTCCGGCGACAGCACCAGCCCGTTCGGGCTCGGCGCATTGCCGATCAGGAGGTCGAGCCGGCCTTCCGGAGACAAGCGGTAGACCCTGCCGGTCGGGTCGTGCATGCCGGTCTGGCCCTGGTCGGTGAAGTAGAGGTTGCCCCGCGAATCGAACACCAGATCGTTGACGCCCTTGAAGCGCTCGCTATTGCGCCGTTCCAGGAACGGCTCCGCGGTGCCGCGCCGGAGGTCGATGCGGACCAGGCCGTTGCGGTAATCGGCGACGACGAGTTCGTGCGGGCTCAGGAACTTCATGCCGTTCGGCTCGCCGTCGTATTCGACGACGAGTTCCCACTGACCCTGCGGCGATACCCGGAAGATCCGCCCGAACGGAATGTCGGTCACGTACAGGTTGCCGCGATCGTCGAACACCGGCCCTTCGAGGAAGGAGTCGGTCGGCGCGCCGCCGCGATTGGCCGCCGCCCAGGGCGACGTCACGTTCTTTCGGCGAAGCGAATCGGGCAGGACCGAGAACACCTCGGTCTGGCGGATCTTCGGCGGTTCCAGGAAATACATCGACGTCACCGTTGGTGTCAGCGGGAATTGATTTTCGCAGCCGGCGCCACGCTTGCCCAGTGCTTCGTTTCCTCGTCGATCAGGCGCGAAAACTCGGCCGGCGTGATGCCGCCCGGCTTGGCGCTCATCGACGCGAGGAAGTCCTGCATGTCCTTGGACGCCAGCGCCTTCTTCACTTCCTGCTGGAGCTTGTCGACGATCTCGGGCGGCGTGCCGGCCGGCGCTGCCAGTCCCGACCAGTTCATCACCTTGAATCCCGGCACGCCGGCCTCGGCGAAGGTCGGCACGTTCGGCAGCGAGGCGACCCGGGTATCGCCGCTGACGGCGAGGGCGCGTACGGTGCCGCCGCGAATCTGCGAACTGATCGACGCCGTGGACACCATGACCATGTCGACCTGCTGGCCGATCAGCCCGCTCACCGCTTCGCCCGCGCCCTTGTACGGAACATGGGTCAGGCTGATCTTCGCATCCTGCTCGAAGGCGACCGTCGCGAAGTGCGGCGCGCTGCCGACGCCGCCCGAACCGTAGGTCAGCTTGTCCGGGTGCTGGCGCGCATCGGCGATCAGCGACGCCAGATCCTTGTACGGCGACTGCGCGTTGACCGCTAGCAGCACCGGCACGAACACGCTCACCGTGATCGGCGCGAATGCCTTCTCGTGATCCCACGGCAGCCTCTTGAAGACGTAGGGCAGCACCGAGTAGGTGTTGTCCATCGCGAGCAGCGTGTAGCCGTCGGGGTCCGACTGCGCGACCTGCCGCGTGCCGATGGTGCCGGTCGCGCCCGGCTTGTTTTCGACGATGAACGACTGGTGCAGTTGCTCGGTCAGCTTTTGCGCGATCTTCCTCGCGACGACGTCCACCGCGCCGCCCGGGGCATACGGCACGACGATCTTCACCGTGTGATCCGGGTAATCGGCGGCCGATGCGGTGCCGGGCGAGGAAACCGCCATCGCGGCGATCGCGGTCAGGAAGGCGGCAACGATGGAGCGCTTCGGGATCCGTTTCTGCATTTGTGTCTCCTCTGGATGAAATGGGACGCGCCGCCGGGGTGGGTGCGTCCCGGGTTGCGCGTCAGGCGCCGGCGGCCGGCGGCGCGCCTTCGAGCACCGCGCGCAGGTTGGTCGCCGCGGTCACGCCCATGTCGACGTAAGCGTTTTCGGTGACGCCGCCGATGTGCGGCGACAGGATCGCGTTCGGCACCGCCGAGAACGCATGCCCGCCGGTCAGCGGCTCGTTCTGGAAGCTGTCCAGTCCGGCGGCCTTCAGCTTGCCGCTGGCGAGCGCCTCGGCAACGGCCGCTTCGTCGACCAGTCCGCCGCGCGCCGTGTTGACGAGAATCGCGCCGTCGCGCATCTCCCGCAGCGTCGCCGGGCCGATCAGGTTCCGGTTCTCGGCAGTCAGCGGGCAGTGCAGCGACACGACGTGGGATTGCCGGAACAGGTCTTCCAGGCCGCACAGTTCCACGCCGTCCGGCGCCTGAGTGCTGTACGGATCGTAGGCGATCACGCGCATGTCGAACGCGAGGCCGATGCGCGCAACGCGCCGGCCGATCGCGCCGAGACCGATCAGCCCGAGCGTGCGGCCCTTGAGGTCCATGCTCTTGTGCGTCGCCTTGTCCCAATGGCCCGCATGCACCCGGTCGTTCAGGTACGCCACGCTCTTGGCGCAGGCGAGGATCAGCGCCCAGGTGTGCTCGGCGACCGCCGGTGCGTTCGCGCCCACCGCGGCCTTGACTGCGATGCCTCGCGCTTTCGCCGCGGCGCCGTCGATCGTGTCGATGCCCGCGCCGTGCTTGGAGATCACGCGCAGCGCCGGGCTGGCATCCATCACCGACGCCGGGATCTTGCCGTAGCGGACGATGATGCCGGCCGGCTGGTGTTCCCGGCACAGCGAAATCAGTTGTTCCTCGGTCGGCGTCCTGCCGGCGAAGACCAGTTCGTAACCGGCCAGCAGCGCGACGGCTTCCGGCGCCAGGTCGGCGCCGGTCACCAGCACGCGCGGCCTGGATTCTTGCGCCGCGCTCACAGGGTTTCTCCCTCGCCGATCACGTTCGCCGCGCGCAGCGCCGCGTCCAGCCAGCCCGGCCGCAACTGCCTGCCGCTGCGGATGCCGTCGATCCGCGCCGCTTCGTCGGTCACCTTCTTCTTCGCCGGCTCGATCAGGCCGGCGACCCGCTCCCGCTCCAGGACGAGGACGCCGTCCGCATCGCCGACGACGAGATCGCCCGGCGACACCGAGACGCCGCCGATCGAGATCGGCCAGTTGAGGCGGCCGGCGATGTTCTTGGTCGGGCCGTTCGGATTCAATCCCGCGGCGAACACCGGAAACCCGAGCGCGCACAGGTCGTCGTAATCCCGCACCGCGCCGTCGATCACGACGCCGGCCAGGCCGATGGCCTTGCACTGGTTCATCATGATCGCGCCCATCAGCGCGGCGGCGAGGTCGCCCTTGCCGTCGACCACGAGGACGTCGCCCGGCTGCGCGATCGCGAGCGCCGCGTGGATCATCAGGTGGTCGCCCGGTCGGACCGCGACGGTCAGCGCCGGTCCCGCGACCTTCATCGACGGGTGCACCGGCGCGATCCGGCCGTGCAGCGCGCCGCGGCGTCCCGCGACATCGGCCAGGATCGCGGCCTGGAATTCGGCTGCCTGCTTTACGAGATGGGCGGGCGTTCTTTCAAAGGAACGGCGCACGGCGGCGCCTTCGGAACTGGAGTTGGACATGGTGTTTTCCTGAAAACAGAAGTGACTGCCCGGGCGCCGCAGCCTCCGGCGAGATGCGGCGATGCGGCGACCCGGGCGAAGGAATCAATCGATCTGGGCGCCGGACTCTTTGACGACTTGGCCCCACTTGACCATGTCGGTCTTGAGAAGCGCGCCGAATTGCTCCGGCGTGCTGCCGAGTACGGTGGCCCCTTCGAGCTGGATGCGCTTTTGTACGTCGGGCATCTTCAACACGAGGTTGATCTTCTCGTTCAGCTTGGAAACGATGGCGGGCGGTGTCCCGGCAGGGGCGAGAAGGCCGAACCAGGTGGCGGCTTCGAATCCCTTGTAGCCGGCTTCCGCAACGGACGGGGTATCCGGAAGATCGTCGCTCCTGCCTGCCGAGGTCACCGCGATGGCGCGCATTCTTCCCGCCTTGATCTGGGAAATGGCGGTCGGGATGGATGACATGAATACCTGTATCTGGCCGCCGATCAGGTCGGTGATCGCCTGCGACGAACCCTTGTACGGAACATGCTGGAACTTGACGCCGGCCGACTTCTGCAGGAGCTCGATCGTCATGTGGGCAACCGTGCCGTTCCCCGGCGATGCGAACGTCACCTGGCCCGGTTTTGCCTTCGCGAGGTTGATGATGTCGGCGAGCGACTTGAACGGCGAGTTGGACGACACCACCAGGACCAGCGGCGCCGACGCCACCGTGGTGATCGGCGAAAAATCCTTCAGCGGGGCGTAGGAAAGATGCTTGTACAGGGTGGGATTGATCGCCAGGTTGCTGGTCTGGCCCATCACGATGGTGTACCCGTCGTTCGGCGCCTTCGCCGCCATGCCGACCCCGATGTTTCCGCCGGCTCCCGGATGATTCTCGACCACGATGGACCACTTCATCGTCTCCGTCAGCTTGCTCGCCACGAGCCGGGACAGGATGTCGGTGCCGCCGGCCGGGGGGAACGGCACGATCAGGTGGATCGGCTTGGAAGGGTACGCATCGTCCGCGTTTGCGGCGAAGGACACGGCGGCGGCAAGCAGGCATGCGACGGCGCGCAAGGCATGTTTCATCGAAACGTCTCCGGTGTTGTAGGTGTTATGGATTGCCGTCCTGCCCATGCAGGTTCGGGGCAGGACGCGTTTCGATTATCGATGAGAGAATCCCCTAGTTCCATTCGATATTTTCTTGGAATTCATAACCATGACTTTTGGTATCGACCTGCGCGATCTGCGCTACTTCGAGGCGATTGCGGAACTCGAGCATCTCGGCAGGGCGGCCGAGCGGCTGCACCGGACGCAGCCGGCGTTGACGAGCGCGGTACGCCGGCTCGAGGAGGCGTGCGGCGCGCCGCTGTTCGAGAAGAGCGGCCGCGGCATCCGGCTGTCGCCCGCGGGAAAGGTCTTGCTGCAATGGGCGCAACGGATGCGGATCGACGTGGAAGACGCGGGACGCGAGATCGATGCGGTCGCGCGCGGACTGCAGGGAGAGATACGGATCGGCATCGTGCCGACCGCTGCGCAGTACATCCTGCCGGGTGCGGTTACCCGGCTATTCAGGGAAGCGCCGGATCTCAGGCTCAAGACGGTGGTCGGCCTGGTCGACACGATGAAGCCGCTGCTGCGCGCCGGGCAGCTCGACCTGCTGATCGGCACCGAATCGGTCGGCGATTCGGAATTCGAGTCCCGATTCCTTGCCGAGGATCACATCGTGGTGGCGGCGAGCGCGAACCACGAACTGTTTTCCAGGCCGCGGCGCCTTTCCACCCTTGCCGAATATCGCTGGATCCTGCAACCGCCTGGCGCGCCGACGCGAGACTGGCTGGATCGGACCTTCATGGCAAACGGGCTGCCGCCGCCGGTGGTGCAGGTGGAAGCAAGCATGCTGGTGATCCTGCCTGCGTTGATAGCGGAAACCGGTCTGCTGAGTTTCGTGTCGCGACACCATTTTCACCTTCACGCGAATCTGCGGGAAATCGAGTTGAAGGCCACCACGATGCGACGGCGTCTCGCAGTAAGCTACCTGCGAGAACGCAATCTGCCTCGTGCGGTGGAGCGTCTGATGGACGTCTTGGAGGCGACGGCGCAGCAAAACCCGGCATGGGCGGAGTAGGCGAGCGTTGAAGGACTTGGCGGTGCCGGTCGGATCCGGCGAGTCCTGGAAAGAAGGCGCGCAGCGTCGGAGGCGGACGGCAAACCTGGCCGTTCACAACTTCAGTTGGCGTTACGCATCAATCGGACGGCATGCAGTTACAATCCCTGACCCCGTTTATCTCATCCGATTCACGATGCACATCTGGGTAGACGCCGACGCCTGTCCCGCCGTCATCAGGGACATTCTGTTCCGGGTGGCCGAATGCCTGCAGATCGACGTCACGCTGGTTGCCAACCAGCTGATCCGCGTGCCGGGTTCACGCTTCATCCGCGCGCTCCAGGTGCCGGCCGGCGCGGATGCGGCCGATGCCGAGATCGTGGAGCGCGTCGGTCCGGGCGACATCGTCGTGACAGGCGACATTCCGCTGGCCGCCCTGGTGCTGGACAAGGGCGGATTGCCGCTCAATCCGCGCGGCGAGTGGTACACCAAAGACACCATTGCCCAGCAACTGACGATGCGGGCGTTCATGGAGGAACTGCGGGGAAGCGGCGTCGATACCGGCGGCCCGGCCGCGTTCAGCCAAGCCGACCGCCGGAACTTCGCCAATGCGCTCGACCGTGAGCTGGCGCGGAACAGGAATCGCACGGAGCCGCGCTGAACGGAGAGTCGGGCCGGCGGCCCTCGTGATCCGCTTCGCGATTCGTTGCCACTAGCGCGCCTCGCGTTCGCTTCCGCGCCTAGCGCCCGATCAGCAACCGGACGTGCCGCTCCAGGTCCTTTCCCTTCTTCGTGCCGGCGTAATCGCGCGCGTGTTTCCAGAAGGCGCCGGCGACCGGGGAGAGGCGGCGCTCGCTCAGACAGGCCAGGCCGACCCGGCGCTTCGATGTCGGCTCGATCCTGCGGTAGACGAGTCCGCCGTAGTCCGCCGGCAGCACGAGCGACGCCAGGATCGAGATT
>JBQCGO010000151.1:0-8756 GCA_051955575.1 Burkholderiaceae bacterium | reverse complement strand
GGAGCCGGGCGCGGCGCCTAATCCCGGTTTGCGGCGCGTCCGCGCGGGCTTTTTTTGGGGCCGCCCCGCCGCCGCCGGGCGGCGACGGCGGGGGACTGCGCAACGCGATCGTCGGCAGCCTGCTGATGGTCGGCGCCGCCACGCTGATCGGCACGCCGGTCGGGATCCTGGCCGGCATCTACCTGGCCGAGTACGGCGAGCGCAACCGGTTCGCCGCGGTGACCCGTTTCGTCACCGACATCATGCTGTCGGCGCCGTCGATCGTGATCGGGCTGTTCGTCTACGCGCTATACGTGGCGACCACCCGGCATTTCTCCGGCTGGGCCGGCAGCATCGCGCTGTCGCTGATCGCAGTGCCGGTGGTGGTGCGCACCACCGACAACATGCTGAACCTGGTGCCGAACAGCCTGCGCGAGGCGGCGTTCGCGCTCGGTGCGCCGCGCTGGAAGGTGGCGCTGCTGGTACGGCTGCGTGCGGTGCGCGCCGGCATCGTCACCGGCGTGCTGCTGGCGGTGGCGCGGATCGCCGGGGAAACCGCGCCGCTGCTGTTCACCGCGCTGAACAACCAGTTCTTCAGCGCCGACATGAACGCGCCGATTGCCAACCTGCCGGTGGTGATCTACCAGTTCGCGATGAGCCCCTACGACAACTGGCGTTCGCTCGCCTGGGGCGGCGCGCTGCTGATCACCATCGGCGTGCTCGGCTTGAATATTCTCTCCCGCACCCTGTTCGGCCGGAAAATCAGGCAATAATCCTTCCACATGAACCCGATTCCCATGAGCTCTTCCGCCGCATCGCCCGAGCGCCGCGCAACGATCGAGATCGACGGACTGGACTTCTACTACGGCGCATTCCACGCGCTGAAGGACGTCCGCCTGCCGATCCACGAGAAGCGGGTGACCGCCTTCATCGGTCCGTCCGGCTGCGGCAAGTCGACGCTGCTGCGCACGCTGAACCGGATGTACGACTTGTATCCGGGCCAGCGCGCCGAAGGCAGCATCCTCTACGACGGCCGCAACATCCTCGCGCCCGGCCAGGATCTGAACATGCTGCGCGCGAAGATCGGGATGGTGTTCCAGAAGCCGACGCCGTTCCCGATGTCGGTGTACGACAACATCGCGTTCGGCATCCGCCTGTACGAACGGCTGCCGAAGGGCGAGATGGACGAGCGGGTCGAATGGGCACTGCGCAAGGCCGCGCTGTGGGGCGAGGTGAAGGACAAGCTGCACAGGAGCGGCCTGTCGCTGTCAGGCGGGCAGCAGCAGCGGCTGTGCATCGCGCGCGGGGTCGCGGTACGCCCCGACGTGCTGCTGCTGGACGAGCCGACCTCGGCGCTGGACCCGATCTCCACCGCGAAGATCGAGGAACTGATCGCCGAGCTGAAGCAGGACTACACGATCGCGATCGTCACCCACAACATGCAGCAGGCTGCGCGCTGTTCCGACTACACCGCCTACATGTACCTCGGCGAGATGGTCGAGTTCGGCGAGACCGACCGGATCTTCATGCGGCCGGCGCGGAAGGAAACGCAGGACTACATCACCGGCCGGTTCGGCTGACGGCGCCGGGCCGAAGACAAGGACAAGGACAAGGAGAACCCGATGTCGGGAGAGCATTCCTCGAAGCAGTACGACACGGACCTGGAAACGATCCGCTCGCGCGTGCTGCTGATGGGCGGGCTGGTGGAAAGCCAGTTCCAGGATGCGATGACCTGCTTCCGCACCGGCGACACCGGGCAGGCGGCGATCGTGATCAAGGCCGACGAGAACGTGAACCGGCTCGAAGTGTCGCTCGACGACGCCTGCAGCCAGCTGATCGTGCGCCGGCAGCCGGCCGCCAACGACCTGCGTACCGTGATGGCGACGATCAAGGTCATCACCGATCTGGAGCGGATCGGCGACGAGGCCGCCAAGATCGCGCGCGCCGCGAAGAGCGCGCAGGAGCGGGGCGTCGCGCCCACCATCAACCATTACGAGACGGTGCGCGTGATCGCGACCAGCGCGGCCGGAATGCTGCACGACGCGCTCGACGCCTTCGCCCGGCTCGATCACAGGCAGGCGCTGCGGCTGATCGCACAGGACGAGGTGATCGACCACGAGTTCCGCTCGATCCTGCGCACGCTGATCACCTTCATGATGGAAGACCCGCGCACCATCTCGTCGGCGCTCGACACGCTGTGGGTCGCCAAGGCGGCCGAGCGCATCGGCGACCATGCGAAAAACATCGCCGAATACGTGATCTACATCGTCGAGGGCCGCGACATCCGCCACACCGACTACGCCGCCGGCGCGAAGTCCGCCTGAGTAACCTGACCGGGGCGCTCATCCAGATGGCCATGGAAAAGACCACCATCCTGATCGTCGAGGACGAGCCCTCGATCGTCGAACTCGTCTCGTTCACGCTGAAGGAGGCGGGCTGGAACGCTTTCGCGGCCGGCAACGTGAACGACGCCTGGGACTTCATCCAGCGGCGCTCGCCGCAACTGGTGCTGCTCGACTGGATGCTGCCGGACCAGAGCGGGCTGCGGCTGCTGTCGCGCGTGCGCGGCGACCGCCGGTTCCAGGACACGCCGGTCATCATGCTGACCGCGAAAAGCATGGAAGAGGACAAGGTCGCCGGACTGGAACACGGCGCCGACGACTACGTGACCAAGCCGTTCTCGCCGCGCGAACTCACCGCGCGCATCAAGGCGCTGCTGCGCCGGAAAAGCCCCGAGCACGCGGAGCAGCCGATGCATGCCGGCAAAGTGACGCTCGACCCGGCCAGCTGCACCGTCACCGTCGCGGGCGAACGGATCGACATCGGGCATGCGGAATACCGGCTGCTGAAGTTCTTCCTGGCGCACCCGGAGCGCGTGTTCTCGCGCAGCCAGTTGCTGGACCGCGTCTGGGGCGACCATGTGGCGATCGAGGAGCGCACCGTCGACGTGCATGTGCTGCGGCTGCGCAAGGCGCTGCGCGAAGCCGAGAGTCTGATCCGCACGGTACGCAGCGTCGGCTACATGCTCTCGGAGAAATAGACGATGACGCCGCGCGCGCTGTTCTGGGTTCCGGCGAGCCTGCGTCTGGCGCTGATCGGCGTCGGCATTGGCGCGGCATGGTTCGCGCTCGGGCCGCTCGCCGCGTTCGCGCTCGGCTTCGCCGCCGTGCTCGCGCTGGTCCTGCTGCAACTGCATTACCTCTACCGGCTGCAGCACTGGCTCGACGACCCGGCGCGCAACCGTCTGCCGGACGGCTGGGGCGCGTGGACCGACATTTTTTCGCGCCTGTACAAGCTGCGTCGCGGCGACGAGCGGCACCAGGCCGAACTGGCCGAATGGCTGGCGCGCTTCCGGCAGGCAATGACGCTATTGCCGGACGGCGTCGCGATCATGGACGACGTGCTGTTCCTCGAATGGTGCAACCCGGCGGCCGAGGCCCATCTCGGCCTGAATCGCGAGCGCGACAAGGGCATGCGGGTGACCAATCTGGTGCGTGACCCGGCCTTCATCGACTACATCATCCTCGGCCGCTACGACGAACCGCTGACGATGTCGGTGCGCGACCGCAAGCTGGTGGTGCAGATCATCCCGTTCGACAACCGGCGCCAGATCCTGGTGACGCACGACGCGACCGAGACCGAGCGGATCGAGACCATGCGCCGCGATTTCATCGCCAACGCGTCGCACGAACTGCGCACGCCGCTGACGGTGATCAACGGTTTCCTGGAGATCGCGGCCGGCCAGCCGGGGCTCGACGCGCCGACTCGGCAAGCGCACCTGGAACTGATGATCGAGCAGGGCAGGCGGATGCAGAACCTGATCGAGGACATGCTGACCCTGACGCGGCTCGAATCGATCGACTATCCGCTGCGCAGCGAACGCGTCGACATGCGGCGGCTGTGCGAGCGCGTGCTGCAGGACGCGCTGGCGCTGTCCGGCGCGCGGCACGCGATCGTACTGGACGTCGACGGACCGGACCTGGCCGGCGGCGCCGACGAACTGCTGAGCGCGTTCGGCAACCTCGCCTCGAACGCGGTGCGCTACACGCCGGAGGGCGGCAGGATCGAGATTGCGTGGAAGCCGTCGCCCGACGGGCCGCGGTTTTCGGTGTGCGACAACGGTATCGGCATCCGGCCGGAACACCTGTCGCGGCTCACCGAACGCTTCTACCGTGTCGACAAGAGCCGCTCGCGCGAGACGCAGGGCACCGGCCTCGGCCTGGCGATCGTCAAGCACGTGCTGCTGCGGCACCGGGCCACGCTGTCGATCGCGTCCGAGCCGGGCGTCGGCAGCACGTTCGCCGTGACGTTCCCCCCGGCGAGCGCGGTGCCGCCCGACCACCGACAGGCGGCGGCCGACGACGATCAGTCGTGATCGATCCGCAGAGCTTCGAGAAAGCGCGACACCATGTTGTAGGCGGCCACCGTCGTGGTCAGTTCCATGACCTCGCGCTCGCCAAGCAGTCCGGCGACCTTGTCGAAGACCGTGTCCGGTACGCGAATCTGCCGCGTCATCGCGTCCGTATAGTCGACCACCGCGGCGTCTGCGGCGTCGAAGGATGCGCGCCAGTCCGGCGTCTTCAGCGCCTCGAGCTGTTCGCTGCGGTAGCCTTCGCGCAACGCGAACGGCACGTGCTGGGCGAATTCGTAGCCGGCTTCGTTCAGCACCGCCACGCGCAGGATCGCGAGTTCGCGATATTTTCCGGACAGCGTGGAGCGCTGGCGCACCGCGGTCAGCAGCGCGCGCCAGCCGTCGGCGATCTCGGGGCTGCGCAGCAGCATGCGATAGAGGTTCAGCATCTTGCCGCCGCGTTCTTCCCGGATGCGCTGCGCGAGCGGGGCGATCGCCGGGTCGTCGATATCTGCGTAGGAAATGCGGGCCATGGTGTCGGTGCGGGTCGAGGTTGAAAGGGAAGGGCATTGTCGCATCGATCGGTCCGGCGGGAAGGCAAGGCCGGGCGCTGCCGCGCTTCGGTACGTCGTTCTGTAGAATACGGCCGCTTTCCTTTCCGGCCAGTCCGGACTTCTTTCTCCCGCTCCAATGCCCGATCCGCTTTTCCGTACTCCGTTCGCCGCGCCATGCCTGTCGCGGCGCCGGTTGCTGACCGCCGCCGCGGCGACGCTGCTGGCCGCCTGTACCACGACGACTCCGCTTCCTCCTGCAACGACGGTGCCGGCCTCCCCCGCGCCCGAACCGGCGAAGCCGTCGCGCCCGCCGAAGATCGGCCTGGCGCTCGGCGGCGGCGCCGCGCGCGGCTTCGCCCACATCGGCGTGATCAAGGTGCTGGAAGCGCAGGGCATCCATCCCGACATCGTGGTCGGCACCAGCGCCGGCAGCGTGGTCGGCGCGCTGTATGCGGCCGGCAACAACGGCTTCGCGCTGCAAAAGATGGCGCTCGAGATGGACGAGGCCGCGATTTCCGACTGGACCGTGCCGATGTTCGCCAAGGCCAGCGGCGTGCTGAAAGGCGAGGCGATCCAGCAGTACGTCAACCGCGCGGTCGGCAACCTGCCGATCGAGAAATTCCGGCTGCCGTTCGGCGCGCTGGCGACCGACCTGCAGTCCGGCGCGCCGATCCTGTTCCGGCGCGGCAACGCCGGCCTGGCGGTGCGCGCGTCGTCGGCAGTGCCCGGCGTGTTCCAGCCGGTGCCGATCGGCGGCCGCCACTACGTCGACGGCGGACTGGTTGCGCCGGTGCCGGTGCGCTTCGCGCGCGAGATGGGCGCGGACATCGTGATCGCGGTCGACATTTCCGCGCGGCCCGAGCCGCAACTCCCGTCCGGCACGCTGGACATCCTGCTGCAGACGTTTTCCATCATGGGCCAGACCATCAACCGCGAGGCGCTGCAGAATGCCGACGTGGTGATCCGGCCGAACCTGCCCCGCATGAAGGGCAACGACTTCGACGCACGCAACGCCGCGATCCTCGAAGGAGAGGTGGCCGCAACCGCGGCGATCGGGCCGCTGCGGGAAAAGATCGCGCGGTTCGCGGCGCAGTAGAAGGCACGCAGTAGAAGGCGGAAAGCGGGGGAAGGGCGGACGTGCCGGAGCAGAGACGCAGCGGCCGGAAGATCAGGGCTTGTCCGGATCCTCGATGCGGCGCGCGCCGTTGAAGCGCCGCTTCCAGTAGGCCAGGTCCATGCTCTCGATGCGCACTTCGCCGCCGCTGGACGGCGCATGGATGAACTTGTTGTCGCCGAGATAGATGCCGACGTGCGAGAAGCCGCGCTTCAGGGTGTTGTAGAACACCAGGTCGCCGGGCCGCAGGTCGCTCCTGTCGACCCGCTCGCCGACGCGGCTGATTTCCTCGGCGGTGCGCGGCAGTTTCTTTCCCCAGGCCTGCTGGAACACGTATTGCACCAGACCGCTGCAGTCGAGGCCGTTTTCCGGCGACATGCCGCCGTAGCGGTAATGGACGCCGAGCAGGCCGATCGCTTCCATCGCCAGTTCCGACGCGCGATGGCGCAGCGCCTGGAAGCGCGACAGCGACGACGGCGGAGAGAGCGGCGGATCGTTCAAATCCTGCGAGATGTCGTCCGCGCGGGCAGCGCACGCGGACGCGGCGATGCAGGCGGCGAGCAGCATGGCCGATGCATGACGACGTCGACGTGGTTGACGAAATGGCATCTCGTTGGTTCGATGGGAAGGCGAGGGCAATGTAAGGGAATCGCGCGGCGCTGTCAAAACGGGCGGCGCCGAAGTATGCTTCGGGGAAAATCTCCCTCCGCTTCCGAAAGCCATGACCGATTCCCGTTCCGGCGCACCCGTCAAGCCCCGCATCCTGATCGCCGACGACTCGCGCATCGTGCGCGCGACGCTGATCCGGCACGTCCAGGGCATGTTCGATTTCCGCGAGGCGCTCGACGGCGAGCAGGCGTGGGAGATGCTGCTGCTCGACCCGACGATCCGGGTGCTCATCACCGACCTGACGATGCCCAGGCTGGACGGCTACGAATTGCTCGCGCGGATCCGGGGATCGAAGATTTCGCGTATCCGCAATTTGCCGGTGGTCGTCATTTCCGGCAGCGACGAGCCGGACGAGCATGCCCGCGCCCGGCAGGCCGGCGCTACCGAAATGATCACCAAGGGCATCGGCACCGCGCCGCTGCTGTCCCGGCTGGACGTGCTGTCCAGGGCCGCGGCGACCCAGCAGGATTACGAGCGCGAACTGCAACGTTTAATCGATGCGATGCCGTCGCTGCAGGAGCCGCAGGAACCGCTGCTGCCCGCGCTGGACGAGTTCACCGCCGTTGCCGGGCGGATGCTCGACGGCGCGCTGCGTCAGCGCCGCAATTTCTTCCTGCTGCATTTACAGATGTCGATCGTCCACGCGAGCGGCGCGAGCATGCCGCCGCCGGAAGCGGTCGCTGCCGCGGTCGGTGCGCTGCTCAAACGCACCATCCGCCAGACCGACTGCATCGGCAAGGCCGATCCTGCATCGTTCGTGCTGGCGATCAGCAACCTGCCGCCGGAAGCGGCGCGCAGCTTCGCCGGCCGCCTCTGCGCGGCAATGGCCCAGGTCCAGCTTCCCGAGCATGTCGGGTTTTCGCTGACCGCAGCGTGCGGCCTCGCTGGCGCGTCGGAAGCCGCCGCGGCCGCCCAGGCGGCGTCGATCCCTGCACTGCACGACATCGCTGCGCGGCGTGCGGCGCTCGGCGTGCGGGGCGGCTCGCCGGGCATCGTCGGCGCGCTGGAAGAGGCCGCGCTTGTCGACGGGCACGCATCCGTCGATCTTGCCGGGTAACAGACTCGGAAACCGGGGCGCCGACCGGGAAATGCGCAATCGGGCGGTAAGCTGAATTGCCCGCGGTCGACATGCCGGGGGCATGGGGCTGACGTAAAATGCCGGCTCACTTTTCACACGGAGCCATCATGCAGAGCAAGCCAGTGCTGACCCTCGACGAGGTCAAGAAGATCGCCGCCGCCGCGGAACAGGAAGCGCGCGCCAACAACTGGGCAGTGACGATCTCGATCGTCGACGACGGCGGCAACCTGCTGTGGCTGCAGCGGCTCGACGGCGCCGCGCCGATCTCGGCGCAGATTGCACCGGCGAAGGCGAAGACCGCCGCGCTCGGCCGCCGCGAATCCAAGACCTACGAAGACATGATCAACAACGGCCGCACCTCGTTCATCACCGCGCCCGGCCTCGAAGGCATGCTCGAAGGCGGCGTGCCGATCATGGTCGACGGCCAGTGCGTCGGCGCGGTCGGCGTGTCCGGCGTGAAGTCGTCGGAAGACGTGCAGATCGGCCGTGCCGGCATCGCGGCGCTTGGCGCTTGAGTACCTGAGTCTTTCCCCGCGCATTTGCGCGCGGGCGCGCGGCGGCGGCCGGTTCCCCCTTCCTCCAGATTGCCGGACTTCCCGGGGGATCGGTTCTGGGCTATAATTTCAAGGTTTAGCTTGAACACCCCGCCGTAGCGCATACCATCTTCCATTTCGTCCCGAATCCACTGCAGCCAAGTGCGCGCAACGCGTTTGCGCGTCCGGCGGCAGGCAAGGTCCGGCACGGCGCAGCGGCGGTAACCACATCAGGAGTTGCCTTGCCGCCTTTTTTTTCCGGCCATCTCGTGCCGGCCACTCTCGCGCTCGCTGACGGAACGGTTTTCCAGGGAATTTCGATCGGCGCTTCCGGCCATACCACCGGCGAAGTCGTGTTCAATACCGCGATGACCGGGTACCAGGAAATCCTGACCGACCCGAGCTACAGCCGCCAGATCGTCACGCTGACCTATCCGCACATCGGCAACACCGGCGTCAACGCCGAGGACGTCGAAGC
>JBQCGO010000150.1:0-6131 GCA_051955575.1 Burkholderiaceae bacterium | reverse complement strand
ACTCGATGTTCCGGGCAACGGGATGGGGCCGGCGCAGGCCGCCAGCAGCAGGGCGGCGAGGGATGGCAGAAATCTTGCTCGAATGCTTTTCATGACGTGGCTCGCCCTCTGGTGGCGTTGTTGGTCGTTATGGCGGTAGCCGAGGCGGCGCGTTGCCTGCCGTTCGCGGCGGGCGGAACGGGGCTCGGCGGACGGCGCCGACGATCGCATTTTCAGGAGACTCGATGAAGAGCAAGCTGGCCGGCGCGGCCTTGTGCGTCGCAATCCTCATGCCTGCGGCCGCGCAGGCAAACGACTATCCGACGGCGTCGCGCATGGAATACGTGCTCGAATGCATGAAGGACCACGACGGCAAGTACGAGTACCTCTACAAGTGCTCGTGCGCGATCGACCGCATCGCCGAGCAGGTCGACTACGACGAATACGTCGGACTCTCCACCGCGATGCATAATCAGAATCTCGGCGGCGAGCGGGGCGCGGAATTCCGCGATCCGCAGATGGTCCGCGACATGATCAAGCAGTACAAGGCGATCCAGCACCAGGCAAACGAGGCGTGCTTCGTCAAGTGAGGGCGAACCGGACCGGCGAGCGCGCCCCGGCGGTTGGCCCCGCCGTCGCCCCCGTAGTCGCCCCGGCATTCGCGTCCGGGCGGCGCCGGCTGTGCCGGCTCTGCCTGCTGGCCGGCCTGTGCGCCTGCCTGCCGGCTGTGGCGCCGTCAGCCGAGACCGCGCCGCGCAAGCGCCTCGTGATGCTCGATTTCCAGTTGCTCGACGACACCCTCGACCGGGCTTCCGATGCCGCGCAGAAGGTCCGGCTGGCGAAGATTTCGAAGGCGTTGCGCGACGCCTTCGTCGAGCATGGTTTCTACGACGTGGTAGACAACGCGCCGGCGCAGCCGATGATCGACGATCTGCGCGGCCGCTTCCGGCTCTACGACTGCAACGGCTGCGACGTGGAGATCGGCCAGGCGCTGCACGCCGACCGGGTGCTCACCGCCTGGGTGCAGAAGGTCAGCAACCTGATCCTGAACATCAATATCCAGATCCGCGACGTGCACAGCGGCAACGTCGTGCTGAACAAGTCGGTCGACATCCGCGGCAACACCGATGCCAGCTGGTTGCACGGCATCCATTACATGGTGCGCGACATGGAAGAGAAGCACCAGGGCAATCGCTGAACGGCCGGCAGGATGCCGGCCGTGCGTCTTTCCTCGCTTACTTGGCGACGATCCGCAGCGATTTCTTGTATTGCATGTCCTTGGAATCGACTATCTTCACCGTCAGCTCGCCGCCGTCGTGCGGCAGCACGTAGAAGCGGAAATTCGGGTTTTCGCTGATCGAGATGTCGGTATCCGCGCTCATCACCGTCTTGCCGCCGTAGAGCACGTCGATGTGCTTGACGTAGTACGGCGGCGCATACAGCCGCGTCACCTGGTCCATCGCCATGCCGGTGTTGTTCGGATGCTTGATCATCAATTGCACCAGCGCCGGTTGTCCCGTGTGCGCATCGCCGTCCAGCAGCAGGCGCATGCGGCCGGCGCCCTGCGCGGCGGCCGCCGGGTCCTTGCCGGCCGGCGCGGAACAGCCGCCGGAAGCCTTGACGAAGTTGCTCGTCATGTACAGCTTGCCGTCGTTGGTTTCGATGACGACCCGCACCGGCGAGTATTCCTCGATCCGCACCCGGGTCTCGATGTCGGCGCGGCCGACTTCGGGCGTCATCTCGAACACCGCCGCCAGCGGGGCGGGGTTCTTGTCGATCATCAGGTACAGCTTTTTGATGTAGCGGTCGGGCGTCTGCGGGATCTTCATATGGATCGCGATCGGCACGACGGCGGCATCTTCCGCGCGCTTCGGCGTGACGAGATCGATCAGCTGATCCCCGTGCGGATCGATTTCCCGGTCCTGGAACAGGGCCGGTCGCAGCTTGGCCCAGTTGTCCTTGCCGGCGGGCGCTTCCGCATGCGCAATGCCTGCCGGCAACGTCAGGGCAATGCCGCCGGCCGCCGCAGCGCAGACCAGCAGGCGGGCAAGCAGGCCGGCAGCCCGCAAGGAGAGCCGGCATTCGGTTCGGTGTTTCATCATTACTCCCATTCCAGTTCGGTATAGGCGGCGGTGACGTTGCGGCGGTGGTAATCGTCGAACAGCAGCCACGGACGGTGGCCGTCGAAGCGGACGCTGTCGACCGCCTGCGACAGTGTCTCGCCATTCCGGATCGCGCGCCGCACGTCGGTCAGCAGTCGTTCCAGATAATGCGCTTCCGGGTCGAGCGCGCGCGCCAGATTGTCGCTCGGCGGACCGTGTCCCGGAATGACGTGCTGCGGGTCCATTTGCCGCAGCGCAGCGACTGCGGTCAGCCAGCCTTTCAGGCTGCCGTCCAGCGCCGGAATCCGATCGACGAACAGCAGGTCGCCGAGCCAGAGCGTGCCGGTGGCGCGGTCGAGCACCGTGACGTCGGTGTCGGTGTGCGCGGTCGGCCAGGCGCGCAATTCCAGCGTCCGGCCTCCCAGGTCGAGCAGCAGCGTCGACGCCACCGTCTTCGTCGGCGGCACCAGCCTGGACCGTTCGGCCGCCTGTTCCCCGAGCGAGTCGGCCAGCGAGCGATGGTAGCTGTCGCGCCGCGCGGCGAGCGCCATCGGCAGGTTCGCGTGGCCGACGAAGGTCGGCGCGTCCGGCAGGAAGGCCGCGTTGCCGAACACGTGATCCGGATGCATGTGGGTGTTGATCACGTAGCACACCGGCAGCCCGGTGCGGCTGCGGACCGCTTCGCGCAGCGCCGCGCCGATCGCCGCGCTGCCCCCGGTGTCGATCACGGCGACGCACCGCTTGCCGACCACGAAGCCGATGTTGGCGATGTCGCCGCGGTTGGCCGCCGACGTTTCCGCCTGCTCGCCTTCATGGACGAAGACGCCGGGGGCGATCCGTTCCATCGGGAGGGGCGCGATGGCCGCCGCAGCCGGCACGCCGGCCAGCAGCGCGAACGATGCCCAGAAAACGCATGAGGCTGCGCGCATGTTCATTCGATACCTGCTCCTTTCGCCGCAGGGCGGCCGCAGACGAGAAAAAACGGCGGCCGTCCGGGACGGACGGTCGCTTTGCGACCCGGGAGGCTGCAAGCGCCGTGCCAATCGGCGTCGCACCGTGCGCCTTGCCGCCGATCGTCGCGACAACCGTGTGGTACGGAAGTGGAACAACTGGTTGTTTGCCTGTTCGATAGAACGCACATTTCCGGGCTGGCAGGGTCGCGGTCGCCGGGCATCATCCGGGGCGGCCGCGCAGGTGTCGGGTGCGCCGATGTCTGGCATGCAATCTGCTATTCCATGCCTTGCCGACAAGATTGCTGGCTGCACGGGCATGCTGAGAGTCTTTTCGTGTGGGTAGTCCAAGTGAAAAACTATAGGAGGTAGACATGTCATCACGCTTGAAATCGAAGCATGTTCTCGCGATGGCGGGAACGGTTCTGGTGGCGGGCGCTGCGTTCGCGGACGAAAGTCTGCAACAAGCGCTGAAAAACCCGAACGAATGGGCAATGCCGGCCGGCGACCAGGCCAGCCAGCGCTACAGCAAGCTCAACCAGATCAACAAGGACAACGTCAAGAACCTGCAGGTCGCGTGGACGTTCTCCACCGGCGTGCTGCGCGGCCACGAAGGCGGCCCGCTGGTGATCGGCGACACGATGTACATCGTGTCCCCGTTCCCGAACAAGGTGTACGCGATCAGCCTGGACGACCAGCACATCAAGTGGAAGTACGAGCCGAAGCAGGATCCGACCGTGATCCCGGTGATGTGCTGCGACACCGTCAACCGCGGCCTCTCCTATGCCGACGGCAAGATTTTCCTGCAGCAGGCTGACACGACGCTGGTCGCGCTCGACGCCAGCACCGGCAAGGAAGTATGGAACGTCAAGAACGGCGATCCGAAGATCGGCGAGACCAACACCAATGCGCCGCACATCTTCAAGGACAAGGTCATCACCGGTATTTCGGGCGGTGAATTCGGCGTGCGCGGCCGCTTGACGGCGTATGACGTCAAGACCGGCAAGCTGGTGTGGAAAGCCTACAGCGTCGGCCCCGACGCCGACATGCTGATCGATCCGGAGCAGACGATGACCTGGACCGACGGCAAGATGGCGCCGGTCGGCAAGGATTCCTCGCTCAAGACCTGGCAGGGCGACCAGTGGAAGATCGGCGGCGGCACGACCTGGGGTTGGTACAGCTACGACCCGGCACCAACCTGGTCTACTACGGCAGCGGCAACCCCAGCACCTGGAACCCGAAGCAGCGCCCCGGCGACAACAAGTGGTCGATGACGATCTTCGCCCGCGACCTCGACACCGGCAAGGCCAAGTGGGTCTACCAGATGACGCCGCACGACGAGTGGGACTATGACGGCGTCAACGAGATGATCCTGGCCGACATCAAGGTCCACGGCAAGCCGCGCAAGGCGCTGGTGCACTTCGACCGCAACGGCTTCGGCTACACGATGGACCGCGTGACCGGCGAACTGCTGGTGGCCGAGAAGTACGATCCGGCGGTGAACTGGGCCAGCAAGGTCGACATGAAGAGCGGCCGTCCGGTGGTGCAGGCCAAGTACAGCACCGACCAGAACGGTACCGACGTCAACACCAAGGGCGTCTGCCCGGCGGCGCTCGGTTCCAAAGACCAGCAGCCTGCGGCCTTCTCGCCGAAGACCGGCCTGTTCTACGTGCCGACCAACCACGTCTGCATGGACTACGAGCCGTTCCAAGTGGATTACACCGCCGGCCAGCCGTACGTGGGCGCGACCCTGTCGATGTATCCGGCGCCGAACAGCCACGGCGGCATGGGCAACTTCATCGCCTGGGATGCCGGCACCGGCAAGATCGTCTGGTCCAAGCCCGAGAAGTTCTCGGTCTGGAGCGGCGCGCTGGCGACCGCCGGCGACGTGACCTTCTACGGCACGCTGGAGGGTTACATCAAGGCCGTGGACAACAACGGCAAGGAGCTGTGGAAGTTCAAGACGCCGTCCGGCATCATCGGTAACGTCAATACCTGGGAATACAAGGGCAAGCAGTACATCGGCGTGCTCTCGGGTATCGGCGGCTGGGCCGGCATCGGCATGGCGGCGGGTCTGGAGAAGGATAACGAAGGCCTCGGCGCGGTCGGCGGCTATCGTGCGCTTTCCCAGTACACCAACCTCGGCGGTTCGCTGACGGTGTTCGCCCTTCCCGGCAAGTCCTGATCAAACGGCGCCATCCGGCGCCTGAAAAGCGGTAGCACCCGCATCGCGTTCGACGTGGACGCGATGCGGTTTCTCAACCAGGAGATTTAGATGACGTTGCGTATCAAGCTTCTCGCCGTACTGTTTGCCGCCGCGGCCGCATCCCAGGCCTTCGGCGCGGATTCTCCCTCGAAGACCCCGTCCGCTTCGGGCGACAAGCCCTACACCGTCGTCGACGGCAACAAGGTTGACGAAGGCACGCTCAACGGATGGAAGACCTGGCGCGCGATGGCATGCGAACGCTGCCACGGCGCACAGCAGCAGGGGCTGGTCGGCCCGTCGCTGATCAACAGCCTCAAGGTGCTGACGAAAGACGAGTTCAAGACCACCGTGCTCAACGGCCGGCCGGCCAAGGGCATGCCCAACTTCGGCGGCTCGAAGCGCGTGGTGGATAACATTGATAACCTGTATGCCTATCTGAAGGGGCGTTCGGACGGCGCCATCGAGCCGGGCCATCTCCATCCCATGGACAAGTAAGCTTGCGCCGCCCGACTGGAAAAGGACCGAAACGAAATGGTTGACTCGAAAGTTCGGCGGCGCGCCGTCGGTTTCTGCCGCATCGCCGCCGTCATGACCGCTGCGATACTGATGATGCCGGCGCAGGCGCAGGACAAGGCAGCGGAAAACAAGGCGGAGGAAAAGGTGTTGCGGGTCTGCCAGGACCCGAACAATCTGCCGTTTTCCGACAAGGAACAGCGCGGCTTCGAAAACAAGATCGCCGACCTGTTCGCGAAAAAACTCGGCTGGAAGCTGGAACACACCTGGTATCCCCAGCGGATGGGTTTCATCCGCAATACGCTCAAGGCCAAGATTCCGGACACGGACCGCTACAAGTGCGATCTGGTGACCGGCGTGGCGAGCGGCTTCGACATGGGC
>JBQCGO010000149.1:0-6358 GCA_051955575.1 Burkholderiaceae bacterium | reverse complement strand
GTCGTAGTCGCGGTAGGTGCCGCTGTCGGCATCCCAGAGCAGGCGGTCGACGGCTGCGCGCCGACGCGCGGCGCGTTCGTCGAAATCGTCCGCGGTCCGGACGTCGCCGGCGCTGCGCGACAGCCGGGCGATGGAAATTTCCAGCTTGTAGAGAAACGCGTTCAGGTCGATCGGCAGGATGGACGTGGTGCGGATGCTGCCGAGCCGCGACGGATCGCCCAGCCAGCGCGACGAGTAGTCCCAGCCCGACGCGGCGCCGGCGCGCAGGTCGCGGTAGACCTCGTTCGCGGACCGCGATGCGTCGCGCGCCGCTTCCACGTCCTCCCGATAGGATTCGTCGCGCGGCGTGTCGCGGTCGTCCCAGTAGCGGTTCAGCAGCTCGCCGCCGGGCAGCCTGACGACGTGCCGGCAAGCCTGGCCGGGCGCCAGCGATTCCGCTCCCGTCATCCAGAACCGGTGTTCGCGCCGCAACTGCGGCAGGTAATGGATCGCGTACTGCAGGTCTTCCTCCTCGAACAGCTCGACCATCAGCGCGAATACCGGCGGCTGCGAGCGGCTCAGGTAATAGGTGCGGTTGCCGTTCGGCACGTGGCCGTAGGTGTCGATCAGATAGGCGAAATTGCTCGCCATGCTGCGCAGCAGGTCGTGCCGGCCGCTGGCCGCGAGACCGAGCATCGTGAAGTAGGAATCCCAGTAGTAGATTTCGCCGAAACGCCCGCCCGGAACCACGTACGGCGCGGGCAGCGGCAAGAGGGAGGAACGGGACGGCTGCTGCTCCGGCTTGCGCGTCAGCACGTCCCACAGCGCGTCGATGTGGTCGACGATGTTCTGCTGCGGGTCGGCGACATAGCGGCTGTCGTGCGTCGGCGGCGGCTCGAAATGCGCATGGACGAAGGCCGCCAGGTCGAATCCGGGATCGTCGCGGGTACGGCGATAGCGTTCCAGGATCGTCGCCGGCTCCTGCTTCGGCGCGCAGTCCACGAAGGTCTTGCCGTCGGCGAAGACGCGGGACATCTGGACCGCGACGAACAGTTCGGCATTGCGGTCCGCCGGCGTGCAGACGTCCGAGGCCGGCAGGCCGGGAATATGGGCGGCGACCGGCTCCGCACGGTCGCCCGGCACTTCCGCCGGCACGGTCCGGGCTGGCTGCGCAGCAGCCGTTTGCCGGGAGGATGGCTCGTCCGGCCGTTTCGGCATTGCTCCGCTTTCCGATCGCTTCATGCATCGTTCCTCTTGGTTTTCAGGGAAGTGACGAACGCGCGGCGGGATCGGCGCAAGACTTCCTGTCGCGCACGGGCCGGCGGGGTTGCGCGGCCCGTCACGCCTTCAGCGGCGATTGCGTGCCGGCAACCCAGCCGGAAGTGTATCCGGCGCACGCCGGAGGTGCTCGCCGTGGGCGCATTCTTGAGGATGCGCATCGCCTGCCGGCGGACGCGTGGCAGTAGGCCGGACAGCCGTGCTGGACAACGCAGCCGGTGCGCGGCCGAGACGGTTCATGCCTTAAACGACGAACCTGAGGTCGACGACGGCGCAGCAGGTTATCTGCGCCGCATTGGGCGCGGGACGAAAAAGCGCGGCCGCTCCCTGGGGGACGCGCACGTCCGAGGGAGCGTCAGGCCTTCGCCGCGCCTGCCGGCATCGCCTTGCGCGCGGTACGCGAGCCGATGCCGACCGCGGTGAGAATCGCGACGAGCTGGAAGATGCCGATCAGCAGGAACACCATGGCCGGCCGGTGCGCATCCATCAGCGCACCGAACAGCAGCGGGCCGGTCGACAGCCCGATGTCGAAGCCGCTGTACACCACGCCGTAGACGCGGCCGGTGGCGTTCTTCGGCGCGGCACCGCGGATCAGCAGGTCGCGCGACGGATTGGCGACGCCGGCGCCGAAGCCGATCGCACCCATCAGGAAAACCGCCAGCAGCGGCGGCACCGCGCCGGTGGCGACCACCAGCGCCATGACGCCGGCCGCGCTGAAACCGAGCGCGATGGTGCGGTCGTGGCGCGTGGTCTTCGCCGCCAGGAAACCGCCCCACAGCATGCCGACCGCCGACGCCAGCATGTAGCCGGTGTAGGCGGCGGTCGACCAGCCGAGCGACAAGCCGTACATTGCGCGCAGGCCGGCGGCGGCGAAGCTCTGGATGCCGCCCAGCGCCATCGCGGTGATCACGAAGAACGCGAAGCAGGCCCAGATCGCGGGCAGGCGCAGGAAGTCGAAGGCGCTGCCCTGCTCCTGCGTCGCGGCATCGCGCGCGGCCGTCGTTTCGGCCGGCGCCGCCAGCGCATGGCGATTTGCCGCCAGCAGCGCGATGACCGCCAGCGGAATGCAGGCCGCGCCCAGCAGCGCGATGCGCCAGCCGGCCGTGGCGGCGATCGGCGCGAGGAATACCGGCGCCGCCGCCCAGCCGAGATTGCCGGCGATGCCGTGCACCGAGAACGCGTGGCCGAGCCGCCGGGTCGAGACGCCGCGGTTGAGCAGCGTGAAGTCGGCCGGATGGAACACGCTGTTGCCCAGGCCGGCCAGCATCGAGCCGGCCATCAGCATCGCGTAGTGCTGCGCGGTCGACAGCACCAGCGCCGCCAGCGCGAGGCAGCCGAGGCCGCCGAACAATACCGTCCGCGCGCCGATCCGGTCGACCACGAACCCGGCCGCGGCCTGCGCGAACCCTGATACCACGAAGAACCCGGTCATCAGGAGGCCGAGTTCGGCATACGACAGGCCGAACGCCGTCTTCAGCCACGGGAACAGCGGCGCCAGGATCAGGTGGAAGAAATGCGAGACGCCGTGGGCGACGGACACGAGGCCGATCACCTTGGCATCGTTGCGCAATGCTTGCGGAGGCAGGGCGGCAGCGGTCATGGCGCGAACGAACGGACGAGGGGAAAGCCAGATTGTAGGAAGGAACGACGAGTCCGGTTTTCGACAGATTGACATTTTTTATCGCGATTCCGACAATCGCCGCATGCCTCTGATGCCGCTCACCGATACCCGGCCGCAGCCCGCCGACGTCGCGCCCACCGCGCGCCGGCCGGTGCGGCTGACCGCGCGCGATCTGCCGGCGTCCGGCATGCTCGGCGCGCACAGCCATCGCTGGGGGCAGATCACTTATGCGATGCGCGGCACGATCCGGGTCAGCGCCGGGAACGGCACCTGGATCGTGCCGCCGTCGCGCGCCATCTGGATTCCGCCCGCGGTCGCGCACGAAGTCGTCGCGCTGGAGCCGGCGCTGCTGCGCGCGCTGTACGTCCATGGCCCGGCCGCGCCGTTTGCGGACGGGGCCTGCCGGGTGATCGACGTGTCGGCGCTGCTGCGCGAACTGATCGCCGCGCTGGCCGACTCCGATCCGTCGCCGGCGCGCGAGGCGATGCTGGCCGCGCTGATCCTCGACGAGACGGCGCGCTCGACCGTCGTGCCGCTGCGCATCGCGCTGCCGGCCGACAAGCGGCTGCGCGCGTTCTGCGACATGCTGATCGCCGATCCGGCCTCGACCCTGACGCTGGAGCAGCACGCGCGCCGCGCCGGCGCGTCGTCGCGCACGCTGGCGCGGCTGTTCGAACGGGAACTCGGGATGCGCTTCGGCCAGTGGCGGCAGCAGTTGCGGCTGGCGCACGCGGCGCCGATGATCGCCGCCGGCATGCCGCTGGCGCAGGTCGCGGCGGCGGCCGGCTACGCCAGCCAGTCAGCGTTCGCGGCGATGTTCAAGCGCACCTTCGGCGTGTCGCCGTCGGGATTCCTGAAAGCCGGCGCCGGATAAGTAAGTACATCGGGACGTGCATCGGGACGTGCACCCGGACGCGTGCCGGCAGTCACGCCGCGCGCGAGGACTGGCTTTTCTTGACCGCGAACATACGCTCGTCGGCGACGCGGAACATTGCGTCGAGGTCGCGCGCGTCGGACGGATAGTGCGCCGCGCCGATCGAGGCGCCGACTGACTCGCGCGCGCCGTCCGGCAGGACGACCGGCTCGCCGACCACCCGCTCGATCTTGGCGCAGATAGAGCCGAGGTAGTCGGGCGAGGTCACGCCGTGCAGGTAGATCACGAACTTGTCGCCGCCGAAGCGCGCCACCTTGTCGTCGGCGCGCAGCATCTTGCGCAGCCGCTGCGCGGTCTCGACCAGGACGCGGTCGCCGGCGTCGTGGCCGTGGACGTCGTTGATCTGCTTGAAGCGGTCGAGGTCGATGAACAGCAGACCGTATTGCAGCGGCATGTCCGGCGTGGCGGCACGGATGCGGCCGTTGACGTGGGCGATCAGCGAACTGCGGTTCATCACGCCGGTCAGCCGGTCGGTGCGCAGGCCGTGCTCCAGTTCGATGAAACTCTGGGCAAGCTGGCCGAGCTCGTCGTTGCGCGAGATGTCGAGCGTCTCCATCGGTACGCCCTGCTCGATCCGGTGCGCCGCCAGCGCCAGCTTGCGGATGTCGCGCAGGATGCGCTGGAGCACGTTGACCCCGAGCAGGATCGCGACGATCACCGCGGCCGCGCTGATGGCCACGTTCTGCGCCAGGCTGCGCAGCACGCCGCCCATGAAGTCGGCGTGCGGCACCGCGACCACCGTCACCCAGTCCAGTCCCGGCATGTCGCGGGTGGAAGCCAGCGCCACCTGCACCTTGCCGCCGGCGCCGTCGAACTGCCGCACCTCCGGCTGCAGGTCGTCGCCGGATGCCACCAGCGCGCGGATCTCGCCCCAGGTTTCGCGCAGCAGCGGCGACGTGCTGTCGGACGCCATCAGGCGCTCCAGCTTGTCGCCATGTCCGCGGTACGGCGGTTCGCCGGTGGAGGCGGCGATGATCGCGCCGCTGCGCTCGACGATGAAGGCGATGCCGTGCTCGCTGATCTGCAGCCGCCGGAAGAAATCGGTGAGCTGCTGCAGCGACAGATCGGTGGCAACCACGCCGGCCAGCGCGCCGTCGTTCCGGTAGACCGGCCGCGACAGCGTCAGCGTCGGCTCCATCGTCGTGAAGTCGGTATAGACCGGCGACCAGACCGGCTTGCCGCGCTCGACCGCGACGGCGTACCAGGGCCGCTTGCGCGCCTCGTAGTCCTGGCTGCGCAACAGATGCAGGCGCTGGCCGGGACCGCCCATCGCATACACGTCGCGCAACGGCGCGCCGGGTCGCCGCAACCGAAGCTCGACGCTGCCCTGCTTCTGCCGTGACAGGCCGATGAAGGCGCCGTCGGCACGCCCGAAGTAGACGTAGTTCTGATCCGGCGACAGGCTGGTCGCAACCCACAGCCGTTCTTCGAGCGCTTCCAGATCGTCCGGGAACGGCATGATCCCCGGCATCTCGCCGCGCGCCGCCACCAGCGGTTGCGGCGCGACCGCCTTCAGCGCGATGTTGGCGCTGCCGAGATGGCTTTCCGATGCCTGCGTAATGCGCACGATCATGTCCGAGACGACCTTGCGCGACAGGTCTTCCGCCGCGTCCCGGCCGGCGCGGTAGGACAGGCCGCAGATGGTCGCGCCGAGCGCGATCACCAGCACGATGAAAGGCAGGATCAGCACCCGCCGCAGCGACGTCGTCTTCAGAAACTTCCCCTGTCAGGTGGCATGCCGGATGGCGATGGCGAATCGCATCGTGCAGGCAACAAAAAAGCCACACGAGGTGGCTTTCTTGTTGTTCTGGCCGCAGCGTTGCCTGTCGGAAATCTTACAGTAGGCCAAGCGCCGCGTCGCTCCGAACGAGGTCAGGCTGTTGCTTTTTCGAACTCCAGCCGGCCGTTCTCGGCTTCCACCCGGATCGTGTCCTTCGGCCCGAAGCGGCCTTCGAGGATCTGCTTCGACAGCGGATTCTCGATTTCCTGCTGGATCGCCCGCTTCAGAGGCCGCGCGCCATACACCGGATCGAACCCGGCCTCGGCGATCTTCTGCAGCGCGCCGTCGGTCACGTCGAGCGCCATGTCCATCTTCGCCAGCCGCTGCTCCAGAATGTGCAACTGGATTTTCGCGATGGCGCCGATGTTCTTCGCGTCGAGCGCGTGGAACACCACGATCTCGTCGATCCGGTTGATGAATTCCGGCCGGAAGTGGTTGCGCACCTCGGCCATCACCGCGAGTTTCACCAGCGCCGGATCGCTGCCCTCCATCGACTGGATCTTGTGCGAGCCGAGGTTGGAGGTCATCACGATCACCGTGTTGCGGAAATCCACCGTCCTGCCCTGCCCGTCGGTCATGCGGCCGTCGTCCAGCACCTGCAACAGCACGTTGAACACGTCCGGGTGTGCCTTCTCGATTTCGTCGAGCAGGATCACGCTGTACGGTTTCCTGCGCACCGCCTCGGTCAGGTAGCCGCCCTCTTCATAGCCGACGTAGCCCGGCGGCGCGCCGATCAGCCGCGCGACCGAATGCTTCTCCATGAATT
>JBQCGO010000148.1:0-15245 GCA_051955575.1 Burkholderiaceae bacterium | reverse complement strand
CTGTCTTCCGGTCTGCGGATCAACAGCGCCAAGGACGACGCCGCCGGCCTCGCGATCTCGCAACGCTTCACGTCGCAGATCCGCGGCCTCGACCAGGCTGCCCGCAACGCCAACGACGGCATCTCGCTGGCGCAAACGGCCGAAGGCGGCCTGTCGACCGCCGGCGACCTGTTGCAACGCATCCGCGAACTGGCCGTGCAATCGGCCAACGGCACCAACTCGGCATCCGACCGCGCCTCGCTGCAGCAGGAAGTCTCGCAGCTGTCGCAGGAACTGAACCGCGTCGCTACCACGACCCAGTTCAACGGCCAGAACGTGCTCGACGGCTCGCTGACCTCGGCCCAGTTCCAGGTCGGCGCGAACGCGAACCAGACGATCAACATCGGCATTTCCAGCGCCAAGGCGACCGACATCGGCAACTACGGCCTGTCGACCAGCACGGCCGCAAGCTCGATCGCTTCCGCCACCACGGCTGCCGCGACCTTCGCCAGCAACAACGTGACCGCCCAGACGCTGACCGTCGCCGGCAACGGCACCACCGCCTCGGTCAACGTAACCGCCGGCGACAGCGCCAAGACCATCGCGTCCAACATCAACGCGAACTCCAGCTCGACCGGCGTGAGCGCGACCGCGACGACGAGCGCGACGCTGGGCAACTTCAGCGCCGCCGGCACCGTCAGCTTCAAGCTGGCCGGCTCGAACTCGACCGCCAACGCAGTGACGATCTCGGCCACCGTGTCGTCGACCGACTACTCCGCGCTGGCTCAGGCGGTGAACTCGCAGAGCTCGACCACCGGCGTCACCGCGACCGCGACGCAGACCGGCATCAAGCTGACCAGCGCCCAGGGCGACGACATCAAGATCGCCGATTTCAGCAACCTCTCCACCGCCAACGCGACGGTAGACGTCACCGGCGGCGGCGGCACGGCAGTGACGATCGGCGCGGCAGCCAGCACCGACAGCACTACCGTCGGCGGCACGGTGTCGTTCTCCTCGGCATCAGGCTACACCGTCGCCGGCGCCAACACCACGCTGTTCGCGACCGCGACCAACAGCAGCACGCTGGCTTCGGTGGCGGCGATCGACATCAGCACCACGGCCGGCGCGAACAACGCCCTGGCCACGGTCGACGCGGCGCTGACGGCGATCAACAACAGCCGCGCCTCCCTGGGCGCGCTGCAGAACCGCTTCGCCTCGACCATCACCAACCTGCAGACGACCTCGGAAAACCTGAATGCAGCGCGCAGCCGCATCCAGGACACCGACTTCGCGGCGGAAACGGCCAACCTGACCCGCGGCCAGATCCTCCAGCAGGCAGGCACCGCGATCCTGGCGCAAGCCAACTCGCTGCCGAACGGCGTGCTGGCCCTGCTGCGCGGCTAATCCCCGCGTTGAGCCGGACAACCCCCGGCCGGTCTCGGCCGGGGGTTTTTCACTAAGGGGACGATCATGCAAATCGGATCCATCAGCAATACGGCACCTGCGGCCGCACGCGTCGCGGATCAGCCGCCGGCCCAACCGGCCGCTCCCGCGCCGGCCGTGCAAGCCGCTGCGGCGGTGCAGACCGAAGCCGCCGTCACGCAGGTCGCCGCCGTACCGTCGGCCGAGCAGTTGCAGGAAGCAATCAAAAGCATCAACAAGACGCTGAAGGGCGTCAACCAGGATCTCGAGTTCTCGATCGACGCCGATACCCGGCGGACGATCCTGAAAGTGGTCGACCAGCAGACCGGCGAAGTGATCCGCCAGTTGCCTTCCGAAGAAGCGCTGGAGATCGCCAAGGCGCTGGACCGGCTGCAGGGGCTGCTGCTGAGCGACAAGGCCTAGTTCCGCACCTGGCGCGCGTTGACGATTTCGAAACTGGCGGGCAAACACCCTTCTGACGAGCGGTTTGATCGGAGTGGCCGCTCGCTATAGTGCGGCTTTCCCAAGGAGATTCTGGTGGGCATTTCCTCTCCCGGCATCGGTTCCAACCTGGACGTCAACGGCATCGTCACCAAGCTGATGCAGGTGGAGAGCCAGCCGCTGAACCTGCTCGCCACCAAGGAAGCCAGCTACCAGGCGAAGCTCTCCGCCTACGGCAGCCTGAGCGGCGCGCTCGGCAGCTTCCAGAACGCGCTCGCCTCTCTGAACAACCCGTCGACATTCAATTCCCTGATCGCCACGCCGGCGGACGCTTCGATCTTCACGGCGTCGGCGGACGCGACCGCGGTCGCCGGCAGCTACAACGTCAATGTGACCCAGCTCGCGCAGGCGCAGACGCTCGCAACCGCCGGCGCCGCCAGCAGCAGCGCGACGATCGGTGCCGGCACCGCCACGACGCTGACCTTCCAGTTCGGCACGATCTCGGGCGGTACACTGACCGACGGCGTGTATGCCGGCGCCTCGTTCGCGCAGGACGCGAACCAGCCGAGCGGCACCGTCACGATCGACAATACCAACAATTCCCTGCAGGGCATCCGCGACGCGATCAACAAGGCCGGCATCGGTGTGACCGCGACCATCGTCTCCGACGGCGGGACGACGCCCTACCATCTGGTGCTGACCTCGAACAAGACCGGCGCGACCTCCAGCCTGAAGATCAGCGTTCAGGGCGACGCCGCCATCGGCGCGCTGCTCTCGCAGGACCCGGCCGGCACGCAGAACCTGACGCAGACGAGCGCGGGGCAAAATACCGCGCTGACGATCAATGGCATCGCGATCACGAGCGCAACCACCACGGTCACGGGAGCCATCCAGGGCGTGACGCTGAACGTCGCCAAGACCGGCAGCACGACCGTGTCCGTGGCGCGCAATACCTCGGCGGTGCAGGCCGGTATCAATGGGCTGGTGAAGGCTTACAACGATCTCAACACCACGATCAAGAACCTGACCGGCTACAACGCCGATACCAAACAGGGCGGCCCGCTGCTGGGCGACTCCGCGGCGCAGGCGGTGCAAAACCGGATTCGCGGCCTGCTTGCCTCGGCCGTCACCGGCACGAGCGGCTCGCTGAAGACGCTGTCGCAGATCGGGCTGTCGTTCCAGAAGGACGGCACCCTGACGCTCGATTCGACCAAGCTGCAAAGCGCGCTTGCCAACGCGCCGGGCGACGTCGCCGCGCTGTTCTCCGCGGTCGGCACGACCACCGACAGCCTCGTGCAGTACACCAGTTCCACCTCCGCGACGGCGCCCGGCACCAGCGCGGTCGCAATCGACAAGCTCGCCACTCAGGGCAAGGCGAGCGGCGACACCGCGCTGGCCGCCTCCACCGTCATCGACGGCAGCAACGACCAGCTCACCGTGACGGTGGACGGCGTGACGGCGACGATCGCGCTGCTGGACAACCCGAGCGGCTACACGCCCGCCGCGCTGGCGGCGCAGGTGCAGTCGGCGATCAACGGCGCGTCGGCGCTGTCGTCCGCCGGCATCGCCGTCAGTGCCTCGATCGATTCGGGCGGCAGACTGGTCGTCACGTCCAATCGCTACGGCTCGACCTCCCAAGTGAGCGTGTCGGGCAGCGCGGTCGCTGCGCTGTTCGGCACCGCGACCAGCACGGCCGGCATCGACGTCAGCGGCACGATCGACGGTGTGACCGCGGGCGGCTCGGGCCAGACGCTGACCGGTGCGGCCGGCTCGCCGTCGGAGGGACTGAAACTGCTGGTCACCGGCGGCGCCGAGGGCGCGTCGCGCGGCACCGTCACGTTCTCGCGCGGGCTGGCCTACCAGCTCAACGATCTGATCGACGGGTTCATCGGGGACAACGGTCTGCTCAAAGGCCGCACCGACGGCATCAATGCGACGATCAAGGACATCGACAAGCAGCGCGATGTCCTCAATTCGCGGCTGGCCGACACCGAGGCGCGGTACCGCGCCCAGTTCACCGCGCTCGACACGACGATCAGCAGCATGACCGCGACGAGCACGTTCCTGACGCAGCAGCTGGCGCAGCTCGCCAACCTGTCCAAACAGTAAACCGATTCACCCACCAGGGAGAGATGATGTTCGGAACCATGACACGCGGCGCCGCCGCTTATGCGAATGTCGGCGTCGAGACCGGCGTGACGGCCGCCACCCCGCACAAGCTGATCGTGATGCTGTTCGACGGCGCGCTGATCGCGGTGGCGAACGCGCAGCAGCATATGAAAGCGGGGAACGTTGCCGAGAAGGGTGCGGCCATCTCGAAAGCCATCACGATCATCGAGAGCGGCCTGCGCGCCAGCCTGAACATGAAGGCGGGCGGCGACATCGCGGTCAGCCTCGACGCTCTGTATGAGTACATGAACAACCGGTTGTTCGAGGCGAACCTGAAGAACCAGCCGGCCCTGCTCGACGAAGTCCAGGGACTGCTCGCGGATTTGAAAGGCGCGTGGGAAGCCATCGCACCCGCCTCGGAATCCGCATCGCCCTCTCCCGCCGCCGCGCCGGCCATGCAGGATCCGCTCGCGCCGCGCCCGATCAGCCTCGTGAAAGCCTGAAGCCATGGAGACTTCCGACATCCTCGCCGATTACGAAGCCGTCGCCTCGATCACCGGACAGATGCTGCTCGCCGCCCGCGACGCGGACTGGGACCGGCTGACGGCACTCGAATCCGCCTGCGCGGCCCGGGTCGCGATCCTGAAGGAACAGGAGCCGCAGCCGGCCCTCACCGGCGCGCTGCGCGAACGCAAGGTCCGGATCCTGCGCCAGATCCTCGACGACGATCGCGAGATCCGCAATCTGACCGAGCCGTGGATGGCGCGACTGATGAACCTCATGCAGAGCGCCGGCACCGAGCGCCGGCTGTCGCGCGCCTACCGCGGCGGCTAGCCGCCCCTCCGGCATCATGTTGCGTCCTGAACCGAGCGGGGTGCGGCCGGCAGGCCTGATCGAAGCCGTCGCCGCGCCGCGGGTCGCCGGCGACGCGCGGGATGCTTCCGCCGCCCGACTGTTCCGGATCGCGATCGGCCAGCAGCTGCAGGCCGAAGTCCTCGACGCAGCGGGCAGCGCAGGCAAGCTGGTTCGCGTAGCCGGCGCCGTCGTGCAAATGTCCCTGCCCGAGTCGGTGCAGCCGGGCGACACCCTGACCTTGACCCTGGTCGCCCGCGATCCCCGCCCGACCTTCCTGCTGCAGCAGCCCGCGGCCGCGGTCGCCGAACTCAGCGGCGCGGCGCGACTGATCGCGGAACTGCTCGGCGCGCCGGCGCCGGACGGCAAGCCGCCCGCGGTCGAGGGCAAATTTCCGTTGATCCGCCCCGAAGCCAGCCGATCCGTCGATGCCGCGGCAAACGGAATCGATGCCGGACAACTCGCGGCGACCCTTCGCCAGGCCCTGTCCTCCAGCGGCGTGTTTTACGAATCGCATTTGCGCCGTTGGGCCGACGACGATTTCCCGCTGGCGGATTTGCTGCACGAGCCGCAATCCCGGATCGGCCGCTTCCTGCAACCCGGTTCGGTCGCCGATGCGCCGCGAACGCCGGAACACGCGCAGATGGCGCAACTGTTCGCCGCCCAGCTCGACACGCACGAACATGCTCGCATCGCCTGGCAGGGTGACGCGTGGCCCGGGCAGCCGATGCGCTGGACCGTCGAACGGCGCGACCGGGACGCCGCAGCGGCGTCTGCGCCGCAAGCCGATGCCACACCCTGGCACAGCACGATCCGCGTGGAATTGCCGTCGCTGGGCATGGTGGCGGCAACGCTGCAGATGCATGCGGGCGGCCTGACGATGCGCGTGTCGGCCGGCTCCGACGGATCGGTCGCCGCGCTGCGCGGCGCGGCGGCCAGTCTCGCCGACGCCTTTGCCGTATCCGGCCTGAGACTCGGCGGCCTGGCGATCGCCCGGGACGACGAGCCGGAGAGCGGGCCGGAAGCCGAATCGGAATTCGAATCGACGGAAGGCCGCGGCGATGCCTGAACTGCTCCCGCGTCCGAACGCAGTCGCGCTCGCCTACGATCCTGGCGCCGGCGCGCCGCGCGTGGTCGCCAAGGGCCAGGGACTGGTGGCGGAGCAGATCGTCGCCCGCGCGCGCGAACACGGCGTATTCGTCCACGAATCGCGCGAACTGGTGGCCCTCCTGATGAATATTGAACTTGATCGGGAAATCCCGCCGCTACTCTACCGGGCAGTTGCGGAACTGCTGGCATGGCTGTATCGGGTCGAATCGGGCCTTGTCGACGCCGCTGCAACGCCCCCGGATACGACGGCTGTGCATCCCGGGCCGCTTGATGCATAATCCGGCGGCCCACGCCCGGACGCCGGCCACCGACTCGACACGACCATGCAGATCGACGAATCCGCCATCGCGCAGGAAGACAATCCCTATCGTATCCATTCGCGACGCGAAATCGCCTCGATCCTTCGCGGCATCGCGGCGCAGAAGCAACTGGTGCGCCTGACGATCGACGGCAACGACAGCGTCATCACGTCGATCCTCGACGTCGACGAACCGGCCGACACGGTCGTCGTCGATTGCGCGCCCGATCCGGAATTCAACGCGCGCATCGCCGCGGCGCGGCGCGCCGGGTTCGACACCACGCTGGACCAGATCAGCATCCGCTTCGAGTCGGAAGGCTTGCGGGAATGCCTGTACGAGGAGCGGCCGGCGCTGGCCATGTCTCTGCCGCGCAGCCTGATCCGGCTGCAGCGGCGCGAGTTTTACCGGGTCGAGACGCCGCGCATGAATCCGCTGCGCTGCACGATCCAGATTCCGCCCGAAGGCGGCCGCCGCAGCGTGACGCTGCCGCTCCAGAACGTCAGCGGCGGCGGCATTGCCATGATCGACGAGGACAACCTGCTGCATGCGGCGGTCGGCATGGGTTTCCAGGACTGCCGCATCGAACTGCCGAATCGGACCTTCCTGGTGGTCGATCTGCAGATTCGCAACATCCGCGAGGTGAAACTGCAGAACGGCAAGACCGTGCGTCGCCTCGGCTGCCTGTTCAGCGAACTGCCCAAGCCGATGCTGGCCGCGGTGCAGCGCTACATCACCAAACTCGAACGGGAACGCAACGCGAAGAACGCCGCCTCCGATTGAGGCGAGAGCGACGAGAACGCCATTGCCGGTTCCCGCAAGGTCTTCCGGTTCTCTCTGTCCTGCCGCCGCTGCTTTCCCCGGCGGTTCCTCACACCTGCATGTTCATGATGTCCTGGTAGGCCGACACCAGCTTGTTGCGCACCTGGACGGTCGCCTGCAGCGCGATGTTGGCCTTCTGCATCGAGATCATCATGTCCGACAGATTGACGCTGTCGTCGCCGAGTGCGAAGCGCTGGCCGAGCTGATCGGCATGCTGCTGCATGCCGTTGACCTGGTCGAGCGAGGATTTGAGCGCCTGGGCAAAATCCGGCTTTGCGTCCGCCTTGCCCGCGTTGTCCACCTGTACCGGCCCGACTCCGGGGTGAGCGCGCGCAGCCGCCGCCTTCAATTGGGCGACCATCGCCTCGATGCGGCTGGTGTCGATCACTGTTGAACCCACTGCCTGTCTCCCGCATGGATGACGCCGGCCGCGCAGGGCGCGCTGCCGACGTCGACACGGTAACAGCGGCGCCCTCCTCCGTTTCCGGGGATCAACACCGGAAAGCCCGTTCTGTTCGGCCGATTGAACCGTTCACCGGGGAAGAGAATCGCTAGCATGGGAAAAACCGCTGTCGCCAACGAAACGCGCATGACCATCGATCCTCATTCTCCTCAACGCGGAGCTTCGCCATGGAAGTGACCGGCGAGCGCTCGCTCGTGCCGGGCCTGGCCGGCTTCGCGCAATCGCCGATGGGCCGCAACCTCGTGCTGATGCTCGGCGCGGCGGCCGTCGTCGCATTGATGGCGGGCGTCTGGATGTGGAGCCGCCAGCCGGACTACCGGGTGCTGTTTTCCAACTACTCCGACCGAGACGGCGGCGCGATCGTCGCCTCGCTGCAGCAGATGAACGTGCCGTACCGCTTTTCCGAAGGCGGCACCGCGATCCTGGTGCCCGAGAACATGGTCGACGACGCCCGGCTGAAGCTGGCCGCGCAGGGCCTGCCCAAGGGCGGCAACGTCGGCTTCGAACTGATGGAAAACCAGAAGCTGGGCGTGTCGCAGTTCCTCGAACAGGTCAACTTCCCGCGCGCGCTCGAAGGCGAACTGGCGCGCTCGATCCCGTCGGTCGGCGCGGTGCAGGCCGCGCGGGTGCATCTGGCGCTGCCGAAGGCGTCGGTATTCGTGCGCGACCAGGAAAAGCCGACCGCCTCGGTGGTGCTGAACCTGTACCAGGGCCGTACCCTCGACAAGCAGCAGGTCAACGCGATCGTGCACCTGGTCGCCAGCAGCGTGCCGGACCTGCCGGCGAAGAACGTCACCGTGATCGACCAGAACGGCGACCTGCTGTCGGGCGCCGACCGCGACCGGCCGGACAACATGCTCGATCCGACCCAGCTGAAGTACGTGCAGGAACTGCAGCGCAGCATCGTGCGCCGGATCGAATCGATCATCACGCCGATCGTCGGCGCCGGCAACGTGCGCGCCGAGGCGACCGCCGACGTCGACTTCACCCACAGCGAGCAGGCCGCCGAGATCTACAAGCCGAACCAGACGCCGAACAGCGCGACGATCCGCAGCCAGCAGACCAGCGAATCGGTCGACGGCGCCGGCGGCGGCGCGTCCGGCATTCCCGGCGCGCTGACCAACCAGCCGCCGCACCCGGCGACCGCGCCGCTGACCGCGCCGCCGGCCGCGAAAGGCGCCGCCGGCGCTCTGGGGCAAGCCTCAGGACAGGCGCAAGCGGCAGCGAGCACGACGTCGAACGGCGCGACGACGCACCGCGAGTCGACCACCAACTACGAGATCGACAAGACCGTGCGCTACGTGCAGCAACCGATGGGCGGCGTCAAGCGGCTGTCGGTCGCGGTCGTGGTCAACTACCGCAAGGAAATCGACAAGGCGGGCAAGACCGTGGTGCGGCCGCTGAGCGACACGGAAAAGCAGCAGATCACCGACCTGGTCAAGGAAGCGATGGGTTTCAACCAGGATCGCGGCGATTCGGTCAACGTGGTCAACAGCCCGTTCGCCGGCAGCGAGCCGGAAAAGATGCCCGACGTGCCGGTCTGGAAGCGTCCGGAAACCGTCTCGCTTGCGATGCAGGGCGGGAAATACCTCCTCGCCGGCATCGTGCTGCTGTACCTGTTCTTCGGCTTCCTGCGGCCAACGCTGAAAAAGATCGCCAACCCGGGACCGGCGGCGCTGCCGGCGCCCGACACGGACGACGCGGTGGTCCAGTTGTCCGGCGCAACACCTCACGCAGAAGAAGCCGACACGCTGCCCGAGCCGATGTATCGTAACAACCTGGAAATGGCCAAACAGCTTTCGCGCGACGATCCGAAACTGGTGGCCAACGTGGTCAGGTCGTGGGTAAGCGGAAACGAGTGACAAATGAGTGAAAGCGGCGTACAGAAGGCGGCCATCCTGATGCTGGCGCTGGGCGAGGACGAGGCGGCGGAGGTGATGAAATACCTCGGTCCGCGCGAAGTCCAGAAACTCGGCGCAGCGATGTCGGTGATGAAGGGCGTGGCCAACGACGATCTGGAAGCGACCCTGGCGGACTTTCGCGAGGCGGCCGAGCAGAACTCGTCGTTCGGGCTGGACGCGGACGATTACATCCGCACCGTGCTGACCAAGGCGCTCGGCGACGACAAGGCATCCTCGCTGCTGAACCGCATTCTCGGCGGACGCGACGCCAGCGGCATCGAAAGCCTGAAATGGATGGATGCGCAATCGGTTTCGGAACTGATCCGCAACGAGCATCCGCAGATCATCGCGACCATTCTGGTGCACCTGGAGCGTTATCACGCCTGCGAAATCCTCGAGCACTTCACCGACCGGCTGCGCAACGACGTGGTGCTGCGCATCGCCACGCTGGACGGCGTGCAGCCGGCCGCGCTGCGCGAGCTGAACGAAGTGCTGACCAAGCTGTTGACCGGCAACGAGAACCTGAAGAAGAAATCGATCGGCGGTGTCCGCGCCGCAGCCGAGATCCTGAACTTCTTTTCCGGCGAGAAGGAAGCGTCGGTGATGGAAAACCTGAAGAATTACGATGGCGAGATGGCGCAGAAGATCATGGACGAGATGTTCGTGTTCGACAACATCCTCGACATCGACGACCGCGGCATCCAGGTAATCCTGCGCGAGGTGCAGTCTGAGTCGCTGATCGTCGCGCTGAAGGGTTCGAGCCAGGAACTGCGCGACAAGATCTTCAAGAACATGTCGCAGCGCGCCGCCGAGATGATGCGAGAAGACCTCGAATCGAAGGGCCCGGTGCGGCTGTCCGAGGTGGAGGCGCAGCAGAAGGAAATCCTGCAGATCGTCCGCCGCCTCGCCGACGAGGGCCAGATCATGCTCGGCGCGAAGGGCGAGGACCAGTATGTCTAATGCGACGCTGCCGAAGGAGCAGATGTCGGCGTACATGCGGTGGGAGATGGCGTCGTTCGACGAGCCGGCGCCCGGCCGGCGCGACGACGGCCCGGCCCGCCCGACCATCGAGGAACTGGCCGCGATCCGCGACGAGGCGCGCCGCAAGGGCCAGGCTGAAGGCCATGCGGAGGGCTACGCACAGGGCCTCGCGCAGGGCCGCGAGGAGGGCTTGGCGCAGGCCGCCGCGCAACTGGCGCCGCTGCGCGCTGCGGCTCTCGCGTTCGGCGAGGAGCTCGCCCGCGCCGAGCAGAACACCGCGCAGCAGATGCTGGACCTGGCGCTTGACCTTGCCAAGGCCATGCTGAAGACCGCGCTGCCGATCAGGCCCGAACTGGCGCTGCCGATGGTCAGCGAGGCGATCCGCTACCTGCCGTCGGTGCAGCAGCCGGCGCTGCTCTATCTGCATCCGGACGACGCCGCGCTGGCGCGCGACGCGATCGGCGACGAACTGGCACACGGCGGCTGGCGCATCGTCGAAGACGCCCAACTGGAGCGCGGCGGCTGCCGGGCCGAGACCGCGAGCAACCAGATCGACGCGACGGTCGCGACCCGCTGGCAGCGCATCGCCGCCGCGCTGTCGCGCGAGTCGGACTGGCTGGCATGAATCATCCGTCTCCCCTTCCCCCTGCCCCCTCCTCACCCATCCCGCGCTGGCAAGGCTTCCTGCGCGACTGCGGCGCGCTGGCCGGCATCGCCGAGCCGATGCTGGTGTCGGGCCGCATCACCCGCGTGACCGGACTGGTGATGGAAGCGGTCGGACTGAAGCTCGCCGTCGGCAGCGCCTGCACGGTGCCGATGTCCAGCGGCGCGCGGCTGGAAGCGGAGGTGGTCGGTTTCGAAGGCGACCGGCTGTTCCTGATGCCGCAGAGCGAGGTCGAGGGCATCGTGCCCGGCACCCGCGTGTTCCCGGTCGAGGCAACGCTGCCGCCGCCGGGTACGGTGTCGCATCCGCGCCGCCGACCGAGCGATCGCGGCCGGCACCTTCCGGTCGGCGACGAACTGCTCGGCCGCGTGCTCGACGGCGCCGGCCGGCCGCTGGATGGTCTCGGACCGCTGCGCGCGACGGCCAGCGCGCCGCTGAACGCGCGGCCGGTGAACCCGCTGGCGCGCGAACCGATCACCGAGGTGCTCGACGTCGGCGTGCGCGCGATCAACAGCATGCTGAGCGTCGGCCGCGGCCAGCGCATGGGTCTGTTTGCCGGTTCCGGCGTCGGCAAGTCGGTGCTGCTCGGGATGATGGCGCGGTACACCGCGGCCGACGTGATCGTGGTCGGCCTGATTGGCGAGCGCGGCCGCGAGGTCAAGGAATTCATCGAGCAGATTCTCGGCGCGGAGGGTCTCGCGCGCTCGGTGGTGGTCGCCGCTCCCGCGGACGCGCCGCCGCTGCTGCGGCTGCAGGGCGCGGCCTACGCCACCACCATCGCCGAACAGTTCCGCGATCAGGGCAAGAACGTGCTGCTGATCATGGACTCGCTGACGCGCTATGCGATGGCGCAGCGCGAGATCGCACTGGCGATCGGCGAGCCGCCGGCGACCAAAGGCTATCCGCCGTCGGTGTTCGCCAAGCTGCCCGCGCTGGTCGAACGCGCCGGCAACGGCCGCGCCGGCGGCGGCTCGATCACCGCGTTCTACACGGTGCTGACCGAAGGCGACGACCAGCAGGACCCGATCGCCGACGCCGCCCGCGCGATCCTCGACGGCCATATCGTGCTCAACCGCACGCTGGCCGAAGCCGGCCATTACCCGGCGATCGACGTCGAGCAGTCGATCTCGCGGGCGATGCACAACATCACCACGCCGGACCACCAGAAGGCGATGCGGCGGGTCAAGCAGCTGGTATCGCGCTACCAGCGCAACCGCGACCTGATCAGCGTCGGCGCGTACAGCGCGGGCACCGACCCGGTGCTGGACGAAGCGATCGCGCTGCACCCGCGCATCGAGGCGTTCCTGCAGCAGGGCATCGGCGAGCGCGCCGGCGTTGCGGAGAGCTTGGGCCAACTTTCCGCTCTGTTTGCCTGATTGACACACCCCGGCATGCGCTAACATCCCGCTCATGACGACTCCTTCCGCCCTGCATACCCTGATCGAACTGGCCGGCACCGAAAGCGACGACGCCGCCAAGCGGCTCGGGCAGGCGGTGCGCACCGGCGAGGAAGCCGAGCAGAAGCTGGCCCTGCTGGTGCAATACCGCGACGACTACGCCGCGCGCCTGCAGAACGGCATGGGCGCCGGCCTTCCCGCCGCCGACTACCGCAACTACCAGAGCTTCATCGGCAAGCTGGACCAAGCCATCGACGGCCAGCGGCGCGTGGTCGAGCAGGCGCAGCAGCGGGTCGGCGCCGAACGCGCGGCGTGGCAGGCCTGCGAACGCAAGCGTCTGTCCTACGGCACGCTGGCCGATCGCGCGCAGCAGCGGGAAGCCGTGCGGGAACAGCGCCGCGACCAGAAGCAGACCGACGAACTGGCCGCGCGCCAGGCCTACACCAAACGCTGACACGCAGGAGCCGGCCATGAACACCGCACCGATCCAGCCGCAGTCCGCCTCATCTGCCTCATCCGCCTCTTCCACGCTCGCCGCCCGCGCCGGCAAGCCCGCCGCGAACGGCGACGCGTCGTTCGACCGCGTGCTGTCGCAGGAAGTCTCGCAGCGCAGCGCGGCCGCCGACGATGCGGACACGACCCCGAAGACGCCGGCGGCCGATGCCGCGCCGGGCGTAAAGACCGACGGTGCGCAAAAGACGAAGGCGACCGACGACAAGAAAGAGGCAAAAAAGGACGACGCCCCGGAGGAGGGCGCGGCCGGCACCGCGACGGCCGACGGGCGGATCGACCTGCTGGCGCTGGTGACCGACAGCTCGCGTTTCGCGGCCGGTGCGGCGCGGACCGATGCATCGCAGGACGGCACGGTCGATACCGGAACCGGCGCCAAGACGGCGCGGCTGCGTCCCGACGCTTCCCTGCCCGCCACGGCGCAGGAGGCGGTCGCCGGCGCGCATGCCGACGATCGGCAATCGCTTGCCGCCGCGGCGCCCGATTTCGGCGCCGCGCTCGCGCGAAGCGCCGGCGCGAAGGACGCGCTTGCCGAAGCGGCCGCCAAGGCACTGCCGAAACAGGATGCCGTCGAGGCGCCGGCCCTGCCTGAAGCGCTCCCGGCTCCGCTGCAACAGGCGGCGGCCACGGTCGCCGCCGCGGCGGCCGGCGCGATCGGCGCGACGGGTGCGGGGGCCGACCGGCTGGCGCCGCAGGTCGGCACGCCGGCCTGGGATCAGGCGCTCGGCCAGAAGATCGTCTGGATGGTCGGAAGCGCCCAGCAGACCGCGGCGCTGTCGCTCAACGCGCCCGACCTCGGCCCGCTGCAGGTGGTGCTGAGCGTATCGAACACGCAAGCCAGCGCGACCTTCGTCGCCGCGCAGCCGGAGGTCCGGCAGGCGCTCGAGGCCGCCATGCCGCGCCTGCGCGACATGATGAGCGACGCCGGCATTCAGCTCGGCCAGGCGTCGGTCAACGCCGGCATGCCGAACGGCCAGCAGGCAATGCCGCAGCCGCAACAGCATTTTCAGTCGGGACAGCGCGATGCCGGCGGCCCGGCGGTATCCGCCCGCGTCGACCCGGTCGCGGCTCCGACCGCCGGCATGCGCGTGCTGCCCGGCCGCGGCATGGTCGACACTTTCGCCTGAACGTTTTCCGCCCGCCTTCCTGTCCGCGCGACGGTGCCCGATCGCGGCGGACCGGGAAGTTTCAAGGTGCGACGGCTTTTTCCCTCTGTTCGCCGCATGCCGGCCGCCGGCCCGCCGTGATAATCTCCGTGACGATGCAGTAGAGCAACACACAGGAAATCGCCATGGCAACCTCCGCACCGAAAGCCGTCCCCAAAGTCGTTCCCAAAGCCGGTGCCGCGAACGCATCGGACGCTCCCGCCGCCGCCCCGGCGGCAACCTCGAAAAAGAAACTCATCCTGATCCTGGGCGCGGCGCTGCTGCTGGTCGCGGGCGCCGGCGGCGCGTGGTTCATGATGCACAAGACGGCCGACACGCACGTGGCCGAAAAACCCGCGCCGCCGAAGGCGCCGGTATTCGTCTCGCTGGAACCGTTCACCGTGAACCTGCAGGAGGGCGAAGGCGGCGAGCAATACCTGCAGACCCAGTTCACGCTGCAGGTGGCGACCCCGGAACAGGGCGAGCTGATCAAGACCTTCATGCCGCAGGTGCGCAGCCGCCTGCTGCTGCTGCTGTCGAGCAAGAAGGCGTCCGACATCAATACCGCCGACGGCAAGAAGAAACTGACCGAGGAGATCATCGCCCAGGTCAAGCAGCCGTTCGCGCCGAAGGGCGAACCGCAGGACGTGTCCAACGTGTTCTTCACCTCCTTCGTGATCCAGTAGCGTCATGGCCGAGAATTTCCTTTCGCAAGAGGAAGTCGATGCCCTCCTGAAGGGCGTGACCGGCGAACAGGACGACGACGCCAAGCCGCAGGACAACGGCGGCGTCCGGCCGTACAACCTCGCCACGCAGGAACGCATCGTGCGCGGCCGGATGCCGACGCTCGAGATCATCAACGAACGCTTCGCCCGGCTGTTCCGCATCGGGCTGTTCAATTTCCTGCATCGCACCGCCGAGGTCTCGATCAGCCCGGTGCGGGTCTGCAAGTACAGCGAATTCATCCGCAACCTGGTGGTGCCGACCAACCTCAACCTGGTGCACATGAAGCCGCTGCGCGGCATTGCGCTGATCGTGATGGACCCGAACCTGGTGTTCCTGCTGGTGGACAACCTGTTCGGCGGCGACGGCCGCTTCCACACCCGGGTCGAGGGCCGCGACTTCACGCAGACCGAACAGCGCATCATCCAGC
>JBQCGO010000147.1:0-6312 GCA_051955575.1 Burkholderiaceae bacterium | reverse complement strand
GGATGCCGGCGAACACCGTGTTGATGTCGAAGGTGCCTTCGGCCTGCAGGATCAGGTAGCCGACGCCGCGCGCCGAGCCGAGGTATTCGCCGACGATCGCGCCGACGAAGGCCAGGCCGACCGAGGTATGCAGGCTGGAAAACACCCACGAGGTGGCCGACGGCAGGTAGACCTGGCGCAGCAGGTGGCGCCGGTTCGCGCCGAGCATGCGGGCATTGGCCAGCACCACCGGGCTGACTTCCTTCACGCCCTGGTAGACGTTGAAGAACACGATGAAGAACACCAGCGTGACCGCCAGCGCTACCTTCGACCAGATACCCAGGCCGAACCACATGCCGAAGATCGGCGCCAGGATCACGCGCGGCATCGAGTTGGCCGCCTTGATGTACGGATCGAGGATCGCCGAGGCGACCGGCGACAGCGCCAGCCACAGCCCGAAGCCGAGGCCGAGCAGCGTGCCGATCGCGAACGCCAGCAGCGTCTCGGCCAGCGTCACCAGCAGGTGCGAATAGATCTCGGCCGGGAAATGCAGCGTGAACCAGGTCGAATCGTCCGGCCCGACTTCCAGCGTGCCGCTGCCGACGGTGAACCATTCCCAGATGCGCTGCAGCACCTTGATCGGCTCGCCGAAGAAGAACGCCGCCTGCGGGTTGCGCGACACGACATGCCAGACGACGAAGATCGCGACCAGCAGGAGCAATTGCCAGATGCGCAGGGTTTTATGGCTCGGTTTGATGAAGGTCCACATGTTTCTTCAAGCTTCGACGGCTCTTCGTGGTGTTAGCCCTCTCCCCTTGCGGGAGAGGGTTGGGTGAGGGGGTTGCCTGTGCGCTCGACAACCGTTGCAAGCACGCCTTCAAGATTTGACATCACGTCGTTGTTCCAGAATCGCAATACGTGAAATCCTTGTTGTTCCAGCCAACGAGTGCGCTCGCAATCGTACTCGACATTATCCGCATGCTGTCCACCATCCAATTCGATGATCAGCCCGCGCTCGAAGCAAACGAAGTCGACGATGTATTTTCCTAGTGCTACCTGCCTTCGAAACTTGAGCTGACTCACCTGCCGGTTTCTCACCGCCATCCAAAAGCGCTTTTCGGCGTCTGTCTGGTTCTTGCGCAAATGTCTTGCGAACATTCAGCCCCCCTCACCCTGCCCCGCTTCGCGCCCCACGGTTCGGCTTGCAGGCCGGACCGGCTACGGCAGCGCGAACTATCGTTCGCGAAACCCTGCCTTCGCCCCGCAAGGGGAGAGGGTTCTTAGCGGCGACAAATTCAGGCGCGGATCTTCTGCTGCTGGTAACCCTTCAGCACTTCTTCCCGCAGCACGTCCCAGATCTGCGCATGCAGCTCTACGAAGCGCGGGTGGGCGCGGATCTCGGCGACGTCGCGCGGGCGCGGCAGGTCGATCGCGAATTCGCCGATCGGGTGCGTTCCCGGGCCGGCCGACAGCACCACCACGCGGTCGGACATCGCGATCGCCTCGTCGAGATCATGGGTGATGAACAGCACCGCCTTCTTCTTCGCGTTCCACAGGTCCAGCACCTCGTTTTCCATCAGTTGCCGGGTCTGGATGTCGAGCGCGGAAAACGGCTCGTCCATCAGGATGATGTCGGGGTCGAGGATCAGCGTCTGCGCCAGCGCCACCCGCTTGCGCATGCCGCCCGACAGCTGGTGCGGATAGCGGTCGCCGAAGCCGCGCAGCCCGACGCGAGCCAGCCACTCTTCGCCCAGCCCGCGCGCCTCCTTCTCGTCGACGCCGCGGAAATGCAGACCGGCGACCACGTTCTGCAGCGCGCTGCGCCACGGCATCAGCGCCTCGGCCTGGAACATGTAGCCGGCGCGCCGGTTGATGCCGTCCAGTTCCTCGCCGAACACCTGCACGCTGCCGGACGACCGCGCCACCAGGCCCGCGCCCACGTTGAGCAGCGTCGACTTCCCGCAGCCGGTCGGGCCGACCCCCGAGACGAACTCGCCCGGCGCGATGTGCAGCGTGGTGTCGGCGACCGCGGTGTAGCGCTGCGCACGGTCCTCGCGCGAGACGAAGGTGCAGGTGATGTTGTCGAGCGAAAGCGCGGGGGTCATTGCCGGATCGATTCTGAAAGCGTGGAAAAGCGCGGAGGTGATAAAGCCGCGGATGCCTTGCGCGGCACCCGCGGCCGGTCCGCTTACTTGTATTACTTGTCTTGCTTGTATTTCGCGTTGGCCTTCTGCGCGAACGCGTTGGTGTAGGTCTTGGACAGGTCGATCTGCTTCGACGCCAGCGCCGGCTCGAATGCCTGCAGCGCGTGCAGCGCGGTCTTCGGTCCGGCGTCCGGCATGATGCCGTCCGGCGAGATCGCCTGGCGCACCTTCATGAAGGCGTCGATGTAGAGCGCGCGGTCGCCCAGCAGGTAGCTTTCCGGCACCACCTTGATGATGTCGGACGGGCCGGCCTTCTGCAGCCAGTGCAGCGCGCGCACCATCGCATTGGTCAGCGCCTGCACGGTTTTCGGATTGTTCTGCACGAAGGATTCCTTGGCGTACAGCGTCGCGGCCGGCATCGGGCCGCCGAACACTTCCTGCGTGTCCTTCAGCGTGCGGGTATCGGCGATCACCTTGATCTCGTTCTTCTGCTCCAGCATCGTGATCACCGGATCGAGGTTGGCGATCGCGTCGACCTGGCCGGAACGCACCGCCGACACCGCGCCGGCCGATGCGCCGACGCCGATGAACGAGACGTCGGTCGGCTTCAGCCCGGCCTTGGCCAGCACGAAGTCGGCCATCATGTTGGTCGACGAGCCCGGCGCGGTGACGCCGATCTTCTTGCCTTTCAGGTCGGCCAGCGACTTGTAGTTCGGCATGGTCTTGGTCGACACGCCGAGCACGATCTGCGGCGCGCGGCCCTGCAGCACGAAGGCGACGATCGGCAGCCCCTTGGCCTGCATGTTGATCGTGTGCTCGTAGGCGCCCGACACCACGTCGGCGCTGCCGCCGACCAGCGCCTGCAGCGCCTTGGAGCCGCCGGCGAAATCGTTGATCTCGACCTGCAGGCCCTCGTCCTTGAAGTAGCCGAGCTGCTCGGCGATGGTCAGCGGCAGGTAATAGAACAGGTTCTTGCCGCCGACGGCGATCGACACCTTCTGCTTTTCTAGGGTTTGGGCAAACAGGCTGCCGTTGAAACTGAAGTAGCCGAGCAGGAAGAGGCCGAGCGCGATGGCCAGCTGTTTCCACTGGAATTTCATGAAGGTCTCCGGATTGATTTTCGCGTAATGGCGGGTGCCGGGCGCTGCTGCGGCGCGCACATCATAGCGTGTAACCGTCCGGTTTCGATGCCGTGAGGAGAAGCGATCCGTGACAAATGGTCATCGGCCGGATGAACGTTTTCATGCGGCAATGTCCGTGCAGGTCGCCCCGGGAGAAAGCGCCCGGTCAGGCCGTCCGGCGGTCCAGCATCGCGCGGGCGATGGTGCCGGCGTCGACGTATTCGAGCTCGCCGCCCACCGGCACGCCGCGCGCCAGCCGGCTGACCTTGAGCCCGCGCGCCTTCAACGTCTCGCTGACGTAGTGCGCGGTGGCTTCGCCTTCGTTGGTGAAATTGGTGGCCAGCACCACTTCCTTGACGGTGCCGTCGGTGGCGCGCGCGACCAGCTTTTCGAGGTGGATGTCCTTCGGGCCGATGCCGTCCAGCGGCGACAGGTGTCCCATCAGGACGAAATACAGTCCCTTGTAGGTCATGGTCTGCTCGATCATCATCTCGTCGGTCGGCGTCTCGACCACGCACAGCAGCGACGCGTCGCGCTCCGGGTCGCTGCAGATCTCGCAGACCTCGCGCTCGGTGAAGGTGTTGCAGCGGGCGCAGTGCCGGACCTTGTCGACCGCCTCGGTCAGTGCCCGGCCGAGTTGCGCGGCGCCGTCACGGTCGTGCTGCATCAGGTGGTAGGCGATGCGCTGGGCGGACTTCGGCCCGACGCCGGGCAGGCGCCGCAGGCTATCGGTCAGGAAGGCGATGCTCGAAGGCGTTTTCATGTGCGGTGGACCGCTCGGCGGGAGCCGGGCGGCGGTCAGAACGGCAGCTTGAATCCGGGCGGCAGTGGCAGGCCGGCGGTCATGCCGGCCATCTTTTCCTGCGACGTCGCCTCAGCCTTGCGCACCGCGTCGTTGAACGCGGCAGCGACCAGGTCTTCCAGCATGTCCTTGTCGTCGGCCAGCAGCGACGGATCGATCGACACGCGCTTGACGTCGTTCTTGCAGGTCATGACGACCTTCACCAGTCCGGCGCCCGACTCTCCTTCGACCTCGATCGATGCCAGCTGTTCCTGCATCTTCTTCATGTTGTCCTGCATGGCCTGGGCCTGCTTCATCAGACCGGCGAGTTGGCCTTTCATCATGGCGCTGCTCCTTGAGTGGGAATGACTGGGTCAAACCGGGCGGATCGAGCCCGGGACGATGGTCGCGCCGAATTCGCGCACCAGGGTCTGCACGAACGGATCGTTCTCGATGGTCCGTTCCGCTTCCTGCTGCCGTTCGGCCTGCCGGACCATGGCGCGCGCGTGCGCGGTATCGGCTACCTGGCCGACGGTCGCCCTGACCTGCATCGGACGGCCGAAACGCTCGGTCAGCGCGGCGGCGAGCTTGTCGGCGCTGCCGGCTGACAGTAGCGTCTCCAGCGGCACGCGCAGCGCGAAGACCGTGTGCGCGCCTTCGCGCAAAACCGTATCCAGTTCGCTCTGCTGCGCCAACTGCTGGGCCACGCCGCGCACGGGCAGCGCGGCGGCGAGCGCCGGCCAGTCACGGTCCCAGTCGAGATCGGCGGCGTCCGGCTGCTGCGTGCGCGCGGATACTGCGGAAGCATAAGGAGCCGGCTCGGCAGCAATGCGTGCGGGTTCCGGCGCGGGTTCGGACCGCGCGGCAGGCGGCCTCGGCGACGGCGCGGCCTCGACCGGGCGGACCGGTTCGGGCGCACGCGCCTGGGTGCGGGCACGTGCCGCTTCCAGCGCGGCGCGCGCGGGATTCGCGCCCGCCGGACGGGCCGGCGCCTCGACGGCCGACATCGTTGTCGGGGCCGAAGCCGCCACAGGCGCGGGTGCGGACGCCGCGGCGGCGCGCGAGGCGGCGGCCGGCGAGGACGACAGCGCCGGCTTCGCGATCGTCGCCCTGCCCTCGCCGTTTCCATCCGCCTCGTCGGCGCCCGGCCGGAACGCGTGCAGCCGCAGCAGCGTCATCGTGAAACCGGCGTACTCGTCCGGCGCCAGGCCGAGGTCGCGCCGGCCGTGCACCGCGATCTGGTAGTACAGCTGGATTTCCTGCGGATCGAACAGACCCGCCAGCCGCAGCACCGCCTCGCGTTCCGGCAGGTCTTCGGCCAGCGCGGCCGGTGCAGCCTGCGCCAGCGCGATCGCATGCAGCAGCGCGCCGAGGTCCTGCAGCGCGTTGGCGAACGACAGGCTGCGCGCGGCGATCTCGTCGGCGACCGCGATCGAGCCCGCCACGTCGCCGGCGGCGACGGTGTCGAGCAGCCGCACCAGGTAGGACTGGTCGAGCGTGCCGAGCATGCCGCGCACCGCGTCCAGCGTGACGTTGCCGGCGGCGTAGGCGATCGCCTGGTCGGTCAGCGACAGCGCGTCGCGCATCGAGCCGTGCGCGCCCTGCGCGACCAGCCGCAGCGCGGGCGGCTCGAAGCCGATGCCTTCCTGGCCGAGGATGTCTTCCAGATGGCCGACGATGTGGCCCGGCGGCATCTGCTTCAGGTTGAACTGCAGACAGCGCGACAGCACCGTCACGGGAATTTTCTGCGGGTCGGTGGTCGCGAGGATGAATTTCACGTGCTCGGGCGGCTCTTCCAGCGTCTTCAGCATCGCGTTGAACGCGTGGTTGGTCAGCATGTGCACTTCGTCGATCATGTAGACCTTGAAGCGCGCGTTCGACGGCGCGTAGACCGCCTGTTCCAGCAGCTGCGCCATCTCGTCGACGCCGCGGTTGGACGCGGCATCCATCTCGATGTAGTCGACGAAGCGGCCGGCGTCGATCGCCGTGCAGGCTTCGCAGACGCCGCACGGCTGCGCGGTGATGCCGCCGCTGCCGTCCGGCCCGGTGCAGTTGAGGGACTTGGCGAGGATGCGCGAGAGCGTGGTCTTGCCGACGCCGCGGGTGCCGGTGAACAGGTAGGCGTGGTGCAGCCGCTTGTGTTCCAGCGCGTGTGTCAGCGCGCGCACCACGTGCTCTTGCCCGACCAGCGTCTCGAAGTTTTTCGGTCGGTATTTGCGGGCAAGTACCTGGTAAGACATCGTGCGGCCCATCCGGTTGAACAAGCGGTGATTTTACCGCGAAAGGC
>JBQCGO010000146.1:0-5150 GCA_051955575.1 Burkholderiaceae bacterium | reverse complement strand
TCAGGCGTCGCCGTCCATCGCCTGCTGCTGCCGCTCGATGAATTCCTTCAGCGTGTCGATGCCGCGCAACTGGAGGATGGTGTTGCGCACCGCGGCTTCCAGCAGCACCGCGATGTTGCGGCCGGCGGCGACCGGTATGACGACCTTGCGGATCGGCAGGCCGAGGATTTCCTCGGTCTGCGTGTCGATCGGCAGCCGCTCGTAGTTTTCCTCGAGTTCGCTGCGGCGCACGAGATGCACGATCAGCTTCAGCCGCATCTTGCGGCGCACCGCGGTCTCGCCGAAGATCGCGCGGATGTCGAGCAGGCCGAGACCGCGCACTTCCAGCAGGTTGCGCAGCAGTTCCGGGCAGCGACCCTCGATCATGTTCGGCGCGATGCGCCCGAACTCGACCACGTCGTCCGCCACCAGACCGTGGCTGCGCGAGATCAGTTCCAGCCCGAGTTCGCTCTTGCCAAGGCCCGATTCGCCGGTGATCAGCACGCCGACGCCGAGCACGTCCATGAACACGCCGTGCATCGTGGTGCGCTGCGCCAGCTTCTTCGACAGGTAGACCCGCAGGAAGTCGATCACCTGCGCCGCCGGCAGCGGCGTGGAAAACAGCGGGATGTTGCGCTCGTCGCAGATCGATAGGATGTCGGGCGGCGTCGCCAGGCCCTGCGCGATGATGATCGCGGGCGGTTCGCCGGCCATCAGTTCGGCGGTCTGGAATGCGCGCGCCTGTACCGACAGCCGATGGTAGTACTCGATCTCCTGGTGGCCGAATACCTGGATGCGGCCGGGGTGGATCAGGTTCAGGTGGCCAACCTGGTCGGCCGCGGAGACCGCGTCGCCGGATATCCGCTTTTCGCCGCCCGGAAAGCCGGCGAACCAGCCGAGCTCGAGCGTTTCGCGGTTGTCGTCGTAGAGTTGCTGGATCGAGAGCGGGGTGGACAGGGGCATGGCGAAATTTCCGGCGGCTGCGCCGCAATGGCGTTGAAAATCCGGCGTCCGGCCAGCCGCCCGCGTCGCGGACCCGGTTTCAGGCGCTCGCCGTCGGGGCAGGGGCCTCGTCAGGCAGCCGTCTCCAGCGGCGTACGCCAGTCGATCAGCCGCGCATGCACCGATGCCGGCAACGGGTCGGTCGCCAGCACGTGGCGGAACGCGTCGTCGGAAAACATTTCGGCGATTTCCGACAGGATCTCGAGGTGCTGCTGCGTGACGTGATCCGGGATCAGCAGGAACACCAGCAGGCTGACCGGCACGCCGTCCGGCGACTCGAACGGAATCGGTTCGGCCAGCCGCATGAAGGCCGCCATCGGCGTCTTCAATCCCTTGATGCGGCCGTGCGGCACCGCCACGCCGTGGCCGAGGCCGGTCGAGCCCATCCGCTCGCGTGCGAACAGGTTGTCCGACACCAGGGCGCGCGCGATGCCGCAGTTGTTCTCGAACATCAGGCCGGCCTGTTCGAACGCGCGCTTCTTGCTCGATACCTCGACGTCCAGCGCGACGTTTTCCGGAAGGAGGATTTTGGCGAAATTCTTCATAAGCCGGTGCCCATGCAGGGGTCAAAACAGATTTTGTGCGTTGCACAAAATCGCTAATCGACGCCGATTATAGGCCTGTTTCGCGACGTGAACCGCGGAAAGCGGCGCACCGTTGCTGACGTGCGGCAAAAGCCGTGCGCGAGCGCCGCGCCGCCGGTCCGGCGCCGTCCGTTATTGCCGCGCCAGGCGCGCGTTGGAAGGGCGGGCGCCGGTGGTGAAGTTGCTGCGCCAGGGATTGATGTCGAGCCCGCCGCGGCGGACGTAGCGGGCATACACCGACAGTTTCTGCGGGCGGCACTGTCTCAGAATGTCCATGAAGATGCGCTCGACGCACTGCTCGTGGAATTCGTTGTGCTGGCGGAAACCGATCAGGTACTTCAGCAAGCCTTCCTGGTCGATCGGCGGGCCGACGTAGCGGACCTGCACGCTGCCCCAGTCGGGCTGCCCGGTCACCAGGCAGTTCGACTTGAGGAGATGCGAGACCAGGGTTTCCTCGACCGGCGCTTCGTCGAAGGCGGCTTTCAGCAGTTCAGGCGCGGGCGCGTAGCAGTCGACCTCGATGTCCAGCCGGTCCAGCAGCATGCCTTCCAGCACGCCGAAGCGGAGCGTGTCGAACTGTTCCGGCAGCGTCAGCGCGACCTGCACCGCGGCGCCGAATGCGGCCGACAGGTCGGCGCGCAACAGCGACAGCAGCGCATCCGGCCCGGCGAGGCGGCTCTGGTTGAAGCCGTTCAGGTAGAGCTTGAAGGATTTCGACTCGACGATGTTCGGCGACTCGGACGGTACCGTGATCGTCGCGATCGCCACCTGCGGCTTGCCGCGCAGGTTCAGCCACGAGACTTCGTGGGCATTCCAGATGTCGATGCCGAAGAACGGCAGGGTGCCGGCGATGCCGAGCGCGTCGCGACTGGGCTGACGGGAGATCGGGTAGAGCAGCGAGGAATCGTAGCTGCCCGCATAAGCGGCCGGCTTGCCGAGCGGCGAATCGGCGGGGGAGGCGTGGTCAGACATGATGCGACTGCGGTGCAAAACGCCATTCTGACAGAGAAGCGGGCCGGCGACAGGCAGGGCCTTGAGGTGGGAAGCCCCGCAAAGATGTTGCGGGGAAGTGCAAACCACGGCATCCGCAGTGAGGGAAATTGTAAATGTCGGGGAAAAAGAGGAAGATGCCGTGAGGCAATAGGCTGGAATCCCGCAACCCGCATCCCCCGCATCTCTCCTGCAACGTGAGCACGCGCACTCTTCCCGACACCCGCCCTTCGGCGGCAGCCAGGCTTTGCGGCGCCGCAGGAGTCCTGTTCGGTCTGGACGTGATGGCCGGGTGGCTGCTGCGCCAGGAAACGATGGTGCGGGTGATTCCCGGCTCGAACGCCGTCAGCTTCAACGCCGGCCTGCTGTGCTTGCTGGCCGGGCTGGCGCTGCTGCCCGGCCACGGACCGCTCGGCGCACGCTGGCGGCGCTGGACCGGCGCGCTGCTGGCGCTCGTCGCCGGCCTCATCCTCGCCGAAAACGCGTTCGACATCGGCGTCGGCATCGACTGGGTCGGCTTGCACGCGGCCATGCCGGGCGGCAATCCGCGTCCCGGACGCCTGGCGCCGAACGCCTGCGCGAGCTTCATGCTGCTGGGCGCGGCGCTGTGGCTGGCGGACCGGCGTTCCGGGCGCCGCGCGATCCTCGGATTCTCGCTCGCGGTGAGCGCGACGTTCCTGCTTTGCCTGACGGCGCTGGCGACCTACCTGCTGAACCTCGAACTCCTGTACGGCTGGCTGCGCTTCAACCGGATGGCGCTGCCGACCGCGGCCGCGGTGACGATCCTGACTGCCGGCGTGGCGGTTTTCCACCAGGCGGCCGCCGGCCGGCAGCGTCTCCCGGCCACCGACGAAGGCTACCGGATCGTCTGGCTCGGCACGATCCTGCTGCTGTTCACCGGCCTGACCGCCGGGCTGACCGGCTTCGTGGTATTTCTCGACTACCAGGAGGAACTGGCCGCCCGGCAGTTGAAGTCTCTCGCCGAAAGGCAGTCGGGGCTGGTCGAGGAATCGCTGGAGAGCGCGCTGCGCGAGGCGCGCCTGATCGCCGGCGCGCCGGCATTGATCGGCAGCGCAGGCAGCGTGATCGGCGCCGCGTCGCGGCCGGCCGAGGTTCAGGCGTCATCGGCCTTGCGGACCCAGGCGGAGGCATATGTCGCGCTCGGACTGCAAAGCATCGTGTTCTATCGCAACGACGGCGCGCCGCTCCTCGCTGCGGGAAAGCCGGTGCAGCGTCCGTTGCGCGTGTTTCCGGTGCTCGGGGTCGACGGTCTCGAACTGCTCTGGACCGACGGTTTCGTGTCGCGGGTACGGGTGCCGCTGCGCGACGCGAGCGGCGCGGCGCTCGGCAGCGCGGTGATCGAGCGGCGGCTCGATGCGCTGACCCGCTCCTATCTCAATCGCGGCATCTTCGGCAATACCGGATACATCCTGGTATGCGGCGCCAAGGGAGACGGCGTGGCTTGCATGCCGACCCTGCGCACGCCGCAGGCGCTCGAACTCGGTCCGGCGTCGACCCGGCCGCGCCTGCCGGTGGACGACGCGCTGACCGGACAGAGCGGCATCCGCCCGACCGTCGACTACAAGAACGTGCCGGTGGTCGCGTCCTATTGCCCGATCGGCAAGACCGGCCTGGCGGCGGTGGTGCGCATCGACGCGGCCGAAATTTACCAGCCGATCCGCGACCTCATCCTGCGTCTGCTCCTGACGCTGGCCGGTCTCCTGGTCGTCGGCGGGCTGATCCTCAAGCACCGCATCGTGCCGCTGGTAGCGCGGCTGGCCGGCTCGGAAAGCGCAGCGCGCAAGGCGACCCAGATGGCGATCGATCGCGAGACCCGTATCCGCGCGATCGTCGACCACGTCAACGACGGCGTCGTCAGCATGAACGCCGACGGCATCATGCAGACCTTCAACCAGGCGGCCGGCAAGATCCTCGGCTACGCGCCGGAGGAAGTGCTCGGCCGCCACTTCACGATGCTGGTGCCGGAACGCCATCGCGACGCCACGCTGGCGGCGTTCGCCCGCTACCGGACGCTGCCGGCCGGCGCGCCGGAAAAAGTCCAGACGATCCGGATGCGCGGCCTGCACCGCGACGGCCGCGAGCTGTACGTCGAGCTGGGCACCAACGAAGTGATGATCAAGGGCCGCGTCACCTGCGTGGGCATCATCCACGACGTGACCGAGGCGCACCTCGCGCGCGTGGCGCTGGCGCAGAGCGAGAAGCGGCTGCGCACCGTGACCGACAACGTGCCGGTGCTGATCGGCTACGTCGACCGCGACGAGCGCTACCGTTTCGCCAACCGGACCTACGAGACCTGGTTCGACCGGCCGGCGTCGGCCATCGTCGGGCAGCGGGTCGAAAACCTGCACAGCGCCGAAGCCTACGCGTTCGTCAAGCCGTACATCGAGCGCGCGTTCGCCGGCGAGACAGTCTCGTTCGAGCGCGAGACCCTGAGCACGCTGCCGCATTATCCGAAGTACCTGTACTCGACCTTCATTCCGGACGTCGAGCCGTCGGGCAACGTCGCCGGCTTCCACGTGCTGGGCAACGACATCACCAAGAGCAAGCTGCACGAGCACGCGCTGACGCGGCTGG
>JBQCGO010000145.1:0-3877 GCA_051955575.1 Burkholderiaceae bacterium | reverse complement strand
GCTGGCTGCGGGACAGCCGGCGCAGGTCGGCCGGCCGATGGATGGTGTCGAGCAGTGTCATCTCAGGCTTTCCGCCGCACGATCAGGTCGGCGATCTCGCGCAGCCGGTCCGCGCGCGCGCCGAACGGTTTCAGCGCGCGCTGCGCGTCGGCGCGCAGCGTGTCGGCCAGCGCGATCGAGCGCTCCAGGCCGAGCATCGAAACATAGGTGGGCTTGCCGTCGGCCGCGTCCTTGCCGGCGGTCTTGCCGAGCGTGGCCGAATCGGCGGTCGCGTCGAGCACGTCGTCGACCACCTGGAACGCGAGCCCGACCGCGCCGGCGTAGGCGTCCAGCGCGGCCTCGTCGGCCGCCGACAGTGCCGCGCCGCACAGCGCGCCGAGCAGCACCGACGCGCGCAGCAGCGCGCCGGTCTTCAGCGAGTGCATCCGCTCCAGCTCGGGCAGCGCCAGCGTGCCGCCGACGCTGGCCCGGTCGATCGCCTGGCCGCCGCACATGCCGGCCGCGCCGGCGGCCTCGGCCAGCAGCCGCAGCATCGCCAGCTGGCGCGCCGGGTCCAATCCGTCCATGTCGCCGGCGAGCGCGGCGAACGCCTGGGCCTGCAGCGCGTCGCCGGCCAGAAGCGCGGTCGCCTCGCCGTAGCGCACGTGCACCGTCGGCTTGCCGCGCCGCAACGCGTCGTCGTCCATGCAGGGCATGTCGTCGTGCACCAGCGAATAGGCGTGGATCATTTCGACCGCCGCCGCGGCGCGCGCCAGCCGCGCTTCGGGCGCGTCGAACAGCGTGCCGGCGGCGAACGCCAGGAGCGGCCGCACCCGCTTGCCGCCGTCCAGCGCCGCGTAGCGCATCGCCTGCGGCAGGTCGGCCGGCAGCGCGCCGGCGGCCGGCAGCAGCGCGTCGAGCGTGCGCTCCACTGTCGCCTGCACGTCGCGCATCCATTCGGCGAACGGCCGCGACGAAGCGGCCGGAGTAGCTGGAGTGGCCGAAGTCGCGGTGCTCGCCGCCATCATGCATCGTCCTCGTCGTCCGCCGCGTCGGCGAACGGCTTGAGCATTTCGCCCTCCAACATCTTCACCTGGCCTTCGACCGCGTCGAGTTGTTTCGTGCAGTAACGCACCAGTTCGGCGCCGCGCCGGTAAGCGGCGACGGACGCCTCCAGCGGCAGTTCGCCGGACTCCATCTTTGAAACCAGCTGGTCGAGCTCGGCCATGGCTTCCTCGAAGGAAGCGGGTTGCGTAGGGGAAACGGGGGTTTTCGGCATGATGCTGTCGTCCAGGTCAGCCTTGCATTGTAAAACAAAGCCCATGACCGATCGGAAACGGTGCCGCAAGCCGTCTTGCCTCCCGCCGCACCGGGGCGGCGCGGCAGGGGGTGGGGTATAATTGCCGGTTCTGTCCAAAATCGCCGTTTCATACTATTTGAACACAGGTTTTTGCGGATTCTTTCTCTCTTAGGTTGGTGCAAATTAATTTGGGGGTGGGGATGTCCGATCTGGCTAGTTTTGCCATGCTCGCGCGATCCAACGCGCAGCTTCCCGTCAGCGTTTACTTCGATCCGGCGCTCCTCGAGCGCGAAACCCGTCAACTCTTCCAGCAGGGCCCGCGCTACGCCGGCCACCGGCTGATGGTCCCCGAAAAGGGCGACTACGCGACCCTGCCCTGGGAAAACGAGGGCCGCATGCTGGTCCGGCACGCCGACGGGCCGGACGGCATCGAACTGATTTCCAACGTCTGCCGCCACCGCCAGGCCAAGATGCTCGACGGCCGCGGCCACGCGCGCCAGATCGTCTGCCCGCTGCACCGCTGGACCTATGACCTGCAAGGCGAACTGATCGGTGCGCCGCATTTCGGCGAGACGCCCTGCTTGAACCTGTCGAAGACGCCGCTGCAGGAGTGGAACGGCCTGCTGTTCGAGCGCAACGGCGCCGACGTGGCGCGCGCGCTGGCGAACCTCGGCGTGGCGAAGGACCTCGATTTCGACGGCTACCTGTTCGACCACGTCGAAATCCACGAGTGCGACTACAACTGGAAGACCTTCATCGAGGTCTACCTGGAGGATTACCACGTCGAGCCGTTCCACCCGGGCCTGGGCAGCTTCGTGTCCTGCAACGATTTGCGCTGGGAATTCGGCGACGGTTACAGCGTGCAGACGGTCGGCGTGCAGCAGGGGCTGCGCCGCTCCGGCTCGCCGGCCTACCAGGCGTGGCAGGAGCAGGTGCTGCGCCTCGGCAACGGCAAGCCGCCGAAATTCGGCGCGATCTGGCTGACCCTGTATCCGAACGTGATGGTGGAGTGGTATCCGCACGTGCTGGTGGTCTCGACGCTGTGGCCGCGCGGCCCGCAGAAGACCGTCAACGTAGTGGAGTTCTACTACCCCGAGGAAATCGCGCTGTTCGAGCGCGAACTGGTCGAGGCCGAGCGCGCCGCCTACATGGAAACCTGCGCCGAAGACGACGAGATCGCGCTGCGAATGGACGCCGGCCGCCGGATCCTGATGGCGCGCGGCGTCAACGAAGTCGGCCCGTACCAGTCGCCGATGGAAGACGGCATGCAGCATTTCCACGAGTGGTACCGGGCGCGCATCGCGCTCTGACCGCAGCCGCCGCGCCGGCGCGGCGAACCTCGCTGCACCGGCGCGGTCTTTTCCTGTTTCCGGCGGATGCCGGCCCGGCTGCCCGGCCGCCTTCGCAAGGAGTTTCCGCATGCCGTACACGACGCTGATCGACGCGGCCGCCCTCGCCGCCCATCTCGACGATCCGTCCTGGGTCGTGGTCGACTGCCGCCACGACCTCGCACAGCCGGACGCCGGCGCCGCCGCCTACGCGGCCGGCCACATTCCGGGCGCCCGCTTCGCGCACCTCGACCGCGACCTGTCCGGCCCGAAGGAGAGCTCGACCGGCCTGTTCCGCGGCCGCCATCCGCTGCCCGAGCGCGAGGCGTTCGTCGAAAAGCTGCGCCGCTGGGGCGTCGGCGCGCGCAGCCAGGTAGTTGCTTACGACGCGCACGGCGGCATCTTCGCCGCGCGACTGTGGTGGATGCTGCGCTGGATCGGCCACGGGGCGGTGGCAGTGCTCGACGGCGGCATGCCGGCATGGCAGGCCGAGGGCCGGCCGCTGTCGACCGGAGCGCCGGCGCTCGCCGCAGGCGACGTCGCGCTGCAGCCGTCGATCGTGCCGGCGGTCACCGTCGGCGACGTGCTGGCAAGTCTTTCCATGGCCGCGCCGCCGTAGGTGGTCGACGCCCGCTCGCCCGACCGTTTCCGCGGCGAGACCGAGACGCTGGACCCGGTCGGCGGTCACGTGCCGGGCGCGTGCAACCGGTTCTTCAAGGACAACCTGCAGCCCGACGGTCGCTTCAAGCCGGATTACCAGCTCCTGACCGAATGGAGCGCGCTGCTGGCCAAGCCGGCCGAGACGCTCATGATGTGCGGCTCCGGCGTGACCGCCTGCCACAACCTGCTGGCGCTGGAAATCGCCGGCCTGCCCGGCGCGGCGCTGTACCCCGGGTCATGGAGCGAATGGTGCGCCGACCCGGAGCGGCCGGTGGCTACCGGCCCGCAGGTCGAGCCGCCGCCCGCCTGAAACATTGCCTGCCTGAAACACCGCACGCCTCAAGCATCTCGCCGCATGAGCCTATCGGCAGGCTCATGCGGCGAGATGCCGCGCTATCATCGCGGCTCGATACCGCCCTGCCCCTGTCCGAATGCCGATCCCCAATTCCCTTTCCCGCCGCACGCTGCCGCAGCGCGCCCGTCTCGCGCTGTCCCGCCGGGCGCGTCACACCGCGCGGCTGTCGCGGCATTCGTTCCGCTTCGCGGTCTTCCTCGGCGGCGCCGCCGCGGTCGCGCTGTTCTCGCTCGCCTTCGCCTGGCTGTCGGAGCG
>JBQCGO010000144.1:0-2839 GCA_051955575.1 Burkholderiaceae bacterium | reverse complement strand
GTACGACTTCACGTGCAGCTGGTAGATCACCGCGTCCTTGTACCAGAGCGGGTCTTCGCGGAAGCGCGCCTGACGCGCGGCGGCGTCCGCCTCCGGCAGCGCGCCTTCCATCCTCATGCGGTTCATGCCCGTCCTCCCCCGGGTTGCAGTCGCCAGATCGCGTACGGCAGCTCGAACGGGTCGAGCCGCAGCCGCTGATGTTTTCCGTGCAGCGCGAAGCGGTTGCCGTGGACCAGGTCCTCCACGTCGAGCGTCGCGTCGTCCGGCAGGCCGAAACGCCACAGCGGCAAATCGTAGTCCGTCTCGTGCGCGGCGAACGGATCGAGGTTGATCGCTACCAGCACCACGTTGTCGCCGAAGCGCTCCGGTTCGGTCGGATGCGGCGTGGCCTTGATGAAAAACAGAATGTTGTCGTCCGACGCCCGCTCGAAGCGCACGCCGAGGTGCGTCTGCAGCGCCGGATTGGCGCGGCGGATGCGGTTCAGCGCGCCGATCTCCTGCACGATGTTGCCGGGCCGGTGCCAGTCCCAGGCGCGGATCTCGTATTTCTCCGAGTCGAGGTATTCCTCCTTGCCCGGCACCGGCGTGCCCTCGCACAGCTCGAATCCGCTGTACATGCCCCACAGGCCGGACAGCGTGGTCGCCAGCGCGGCGCGGATCAAAAAGCCCGGCCGGCCCGACTTCTGCAGGAACACCGGGTTAATGTCCGGTGTGTTGACGAAGAAGTGCGGGCGGAAGAAATCGCGCACCGAGGTCGTCGTCAGCTCGGTCAGGTAGTCGATGAATTCGCTCCTGGTGTGGCGCCAGGTGAAGTAGGTGTACGACTGCGAGAAGCCGACCTTGGCCAGCCGGTACATCACCTTTGGCCGCGTGAACGCCTCGGACAGGAAGATGGTGTCCGGGTAGCGCATCCGGATGTCGCCGATCATCCACTGCCAGAACGGCAGCGGCTTGGTGTGCGGATTGTCGACGCGGAACACGCGCACGCCCTCCTTCACCCAGAACAGCACCGCGTCGCGCAGCGCGATCCACAGTCCCGGCACCGCGCCCTCGGCGTAGAAGTCGACGTTGACGATGTCCTCGTATTTCTTCGGCGGATTCTCGGCATAGCGCAGCGAGCCGTTGGGCCGCCAGTCGAACCACTCCGGATGGTGCTTCAGCCACGGGTGGTCGGGCGAGCACTGGATCGCGAAGTCGAGCGCCAGCTCCAGGCCGTACTGGGCCGCGGTGTCGCGCAGATGCCCGAAGTCCTCGATCGTGCCGAGCTGCGGATGGATCGCGTCGTGGCCGCCTTCCTCCGAGCCGATCGCGTATGGGCTGCCCGGATCGGTCTCGCTCGGCGTCAGACTGTTGTTGCGGCCCTTGCGGTTCTTGCGGCCGATCGGGTGGATCGGCGGGAAGTACAGCGTGTCGAAACCCATGTCGCGGATCGCCGGCAGCCGCTTCTCGACGTCGGCGAAGGTGCCGTGCCGCTGCGGGTCGCCGCTCTGCGAGCGCGGGAACAGTTCGTACCAGCTCGAAAAACGCGCCGCGATGCGCTCGGCGTCCAGCGTGACCGGCTCGCTCTGCACCGCGAACGGCCGCGCATCGGCGCGCCGCATCGCCTCCGCGGTGCTCTCCGCCAGCAGCGCGGCGATGCGCGGCGCCGGGTCGGGATCGGGCACCGCCTTGCCGCGCCTGATCAGCGACGGCGCGTCGGCGATCGGCCGCAGCACCGCGGCGACGTCGGCCATCTCTTGCGACACGGCGTGCGCCAGCGCCGACTGCACCAGCCGCCGCCCCTCTTCCAGTTCCAGCGTCACGTTCAGCCCGGCCTTGACCTTCTTGTCCAGCTCGTCGCGGTAGGTCGCGAACGCATCGCGCCAGCCTTCGACCACGAACACGTGCCGGCCCATGCGCGCCAGCGGCAGCATGCCGCGCCAGCGGTCATTGCCCAGCGGATGCATCCGCACTTCCTGCCAGGCCGCCTCGTCGACCGCGCGCCAGCGCAGCGCGACGCCGAGCCGGTCGTGGCCGTCGGCGAACACGTCGGCCTCGACGTCGACGCACTCGCCGACCACCCGCTTGACCGGGAAGGCGCCGCCGTCGACCGCCGGGCTGACCGCCTCGATCGCGATGCGCGGTAGCTTGGTCGCGGCGTCGATCGCGCGGCGGCCGCGGTTGGCCGGCAGCGTGACGGGTTTCGCGCGCCGGGCGCGGAACAGTTGCACTTCGCCGGGCGCGAGCCGGATCGTTGCGTCGTCCATCGTGCCGCCGGCACCGCTTCCCTCGCTTCCTTCTTCCGCCGGCAGCAGCCGCTCCAGCATGGTCAGGCCGCGCAGCCGTTCGCCGTGGCGGCCGGTATCGAATGTCGCCGGCCGCTCCAGCGAAGGATTCGCCAGCACCAGGATGCCTTCGTCGGCCGCGCGGCTGCCGGCCGAATGGCGCAGCACGGCGGCGGCTACATCACCGTCCATCGTCACCATCTCAAGCAGCGTCATGCGCGTCGCCGGGAGCAGGCGCGCGATCGACGCCACGGTGGCGCAGGCTTCGGCGGCCGCGTCGCGCAGATCGTCGTCCTCGAGGAAATCGGACGGCACCAGCAGGCCGCAGCCGACGCCGGCCGCCAGCCGCAGCGCGCGCAACCGCGCGCCCCGGACCGCCGCGTCGTCCTGCGGGTCGGTGAAGCGGTGCAGCGCGGAACCGTCGGCGTCGTCGGGGAATGCGATCGGCGGCGCGACCGCGGCCAGCCGCGCCCACTCCTCGGCCAGCCAGCCGGCGCGATCGTCCCACCACGCGGCGGACGAGAACGCGGCATCGAAGCCGCAGCCCGCCAGCGCGTCGATCTGCTCCGGCGTGC
>JBQCGO010000143.1:0-12480 GCA_051955575.1 Burkholderiaceae bacterium | reverse complement strand
TCGGTGAAGGTCAGCCGCTCCATTTCCTTGCACGACACGCACCAGTCGGCATAGAAGTCGAGCATCGCCGGGCGGTCCGCCTGCGCCAGCGCGGCATCGAGTTCGGCGACCGAGCGCACGGTGCGGAACGCCGGTCCGCGCGGCGCCTCGCCGCGCAGCTGCGCCAGCGGCGCGAGCGGATCGCGGCCGCCGGTGGCCAGCCCCACCACCTGCAGCAGGCCGACGGCGACGAACGCGATGCCGAACGCACGCGCGAGCCAGCCCGCCGGCCGGTGCGACAGCAGCCAGGCGCCGTAACCCAAACCGAGCGCCGCCCAGCCGACCATCGACAGCCATGCCGGCAGCACCGGCGCCACCATCCACAGCGCGACGCCGAGCATCAGCACGCCGAAGAAGCGCTTGACCGCATCCATCCAGGCGCCGGCGCGCGGCAGCAGCGCGCCGGCCGATGCGCCGACCAGCAGGAGCGGCACGCTCATGCCGACCGCCAGCGCGAACAGCGCGCTGCCGCCGACCACCACGTTGCGGGTCTGGCTGATGTAGACCAGCGCGCCGGCCAGCGGCGCGGCCACGCACGGGCCGACGATCAGCGCCGAGATCGCGCCCATCGCGAACACGCCGGCCAGCCGGCCGGCGCGCTGCCGGCCCGACGCGCGCGACAGCGCAGTCTGCAGCGCTGCCGGCGCCTGCAGTTCGTAGACGCCGAACATCGACAGCGACAGCGCGACCATCAGCAGGCCGAACGCCGCCAGCACCCACGGCTTCTGCAGCGCGGCCGACAGCCCCTCGCCGATCAGGCCGGCGGCGATGCCGAGCGCGGTGTAGACGATCGCCATGCCGAGCGCATACACCGCCGACAGCGCCAGGCCGCGCGAGCGCCGCACCGATGCGCCCTCGCCGACGATGATCGAGGACAGGATCGGCAGCATCGGCAGCACGCAGGGCGTCAGCGCAAGGCCGAGGCCGAGCAGCACGAACAGCGGCACGATGGCCAGCAGCCGGCCGCTTTTCAGCGAGGCTTCGATGCGGCCGGCTTCGTCGGCGGGCGCGGATGGCGCGTCGGCCGAGGTTGTCGATGCTGCCGCCGCGCCGCCGCCGGACGCGGCGACCTGCGCCAGTCGCGCCTGCGAGGTCAATGGCGGATAGCAGAGTCCCTTGTCGGAACAGCCCTGCCCGGTGGCGCTCAATGTGAACGGCCCGGCGGCGTCGACCGGGATGCGGATCGTCACCGCATGCCGGTAGGTCTCGACGTTCTTCTGGAAGTTTTCGTCGAACTTGATCTTGCCGGCCGGGAATTGCGGTGCGCCGAGCGTCGCGCCTTGCGCGGCGAAGGCGAAGCGCTCGCGATACATGTAGTAGCCGTCCGCGATCTGGTAAGAGACTTGCAGCGTGTGCGTATCGACCATCGCGGCCGAGAAGCGGAAAGCTTCCTCGGGCGGCAGGAAGCCGTCGTCGGCGGTGGCGGCGGTCCAAGGCAGCAGCAGCGCCCACAGCATGCACAACGCGGTCAGGCAGGCGCGCAGCCGGCGGCTGGCCGCGTCCGCGCGGGAAGCCCGCGGCGCGGTCGAGATGTCAGTCATCGTGTTCCTTCTTCGTTTCTTCCGCCCTCGTTTCGTCCGCTACCCAGCGCAGGTAGTCGTCGGCGCCGCGCATCACCGGCACCGCGACGATCTCGGGCACCTCGTATGGGTGCGCGGCGCGGATCGCCGCTTCCAGTTCGGCGTAGCGCGACTCGACCGTCTTCGCGGTCAGCAGCACCTCGTCGGCTTCCTCGATTGCGCCCTGCCAGCGATACACCGATCGTACCGCCGCGCCGAGCGTGACGCAGGCGGCGAGCCGCCGTTCGACCAGATCGCGCGCGATCGCCTGCGCAGCGTCGCGATCGGGCAGCGCGGTGGTCACCAGCAGCATACGTTCCATAGTCGTTTCTCCGGTCGCGACCTTACAAAGTTCAGGATAGCCGCGGCGCCGATGTTACTGGATCAGGCGCCGGCGCGTGAGCACCACCGCGGCATAGAAGCCGCCGATGCAGTAAGTGGCGAGGATCGCAAGATCGGTCAGCGGCGTCGCCGGCCATGAGCCAAGCAGCAGTGGCCGCGTCAGCCGTACCGCCGCATGCAGCGGCAACGCGCGGGCCACCGACTGCAGCCAGTCGGGCAGCTGCGCGACCGGGTAGTAGACGCCAGACAGGAACACCATCGGCGTGGTCACCAGCGTGAAATAGTAGGTGAAGAAATCGTAGCCGCGCGCCAGCGCGTTGACCACCAGCCCGAGCGAGGCGAAGGTCATGCCGGCCAGGAACAGCAGCGGCGGCACGATCAGGGTCTGCCAGTGCAGGCCGATGCCGAGCGCGAACATCACCGCGAGGATCGCGACGCCGGAAAACAGCGACTTGGTCGCGGCCCACAGCATCTCGGCCAGCACGACGTCGTCCAGCGACAGCGGCGCGTTGAGCAGCGCATCCCAGGTGCCCTGCACGTGCATCCGCGAGAACGCCGAGTAGAGCGACTCGAACGACGCGGCCATCATGATCGACATGCAGATCGAGCCGGACGCGAGGAAATGCAGATAGGGCACGCCGTCTACCTCGTGCAGCAGGCTGCCGAGGCCGTAGCCGAATGCGATCAGCGTGATCAGCGGATCGGCGATGTTGCCCAGCACGCTCGCGCCGGCGAGCTTTTTCCAGACCAGGAAATGGCGGCGCCAGATCGGCACGAAGCGCCGCGACAACGCGGGTGGCGCGAACGTGGAACGGCGCAGGCGAAAGCGGTCCATGTCAGTCGCGCATCTCGCGCCCGGTCAGTTTCAGGAACAGGTCTTCGAGGTTGGCCGGGCGATGCAGCGTGCGCAACCCCGGCGCGCCGGCCAGCGCGGCCAAAAGCGGCTGCGGGTCGGCGGTGTAGCAGAACGCAGTCTCGCCGCTGATCTCGATCCGCGCGCCGTCAAGCGCGGCGGCATGGCGGCGCGCCCAGTCCGGCGCGCCGTCGCCGTAGATCTCGACCACGTGCGGCTCGATGTGCCGCGCGATCAGTTCTCGCGGTGCGCCTTCGGCGATCATCGCGCCGTGGTCGATCACCGCGAGCCGGTCGCACAGCCGTTCGGCCTCGTCCATGAAATGCGTGGTGAGGAAGATGGTCTTGCCGTCGGCCAGCAGCCGCTTCAGCCGCTCCCAGATCATGTGCCGCGCCTGCGGGTCGAGCCCGGTGGTCGGCTCGTCCATGAAGATCAGTTCCGGGTCGTTGACCAGCGCCCGCGCCAGTGTCAGCCGGCGCTTCATGCCGCCCGACAGCTCGGCGATGCGCGCGTCGCGCCGGGCTTCCAGGTTCGCGAACGCGAGCAGCGCCGGGATGCGGGCGCGGATGGTCGCGTCGTCGATCCCGAAATAGCGGCCGAATACCAGCAGGTTCTCAGCGACGCTGAAATCCGGATCGAGGTTGTCCGCCTGCGGCACCACGCCGACGCGCCGCCGCGCCAGCCGCGCCTGCGCCGGCACCGGGCTGCCGGCCAGGCGGATCGTCCCGGCGTCGGGCGCGGTCAGTCCGAGGCAGAGCCGCAGCGTGGTGGTCTTGCCGGCGCCGTTCGGGCCGAGCAGGCCGTAGCATTCGCCGCGCCGCAGCGCGAACGACAGGCCGTCGACGGTCCGGGTCGCGCCGCCGTCGTAGGACTTGACCAGGCCGACGACGGCGAGGATGTCGATGTCGCTCATGACTCGGTCACCGATTGCGGGCGCCGGTGCGCCAAACGAAAAAGCCAGGCGATGCCTGGCTTTTCCTTGCAGCGACGCATGCGGCGCGTCCGCGCTTACTCCGCGATGGGCGCGGCGTCGGCGTCGGTCGGTTCCGGACGGTCGACCAGTTCGACGAACGCCATCGGCGCGTTGTCGCCGACCCGGAAACCCATCTTCAGGATGCGCAGGTAGCCGCCGTTGCGGTTCGCGTAGCGCGGGCCGAGTTCGTTGAACAGCTTGACCACGATCTCGCGGTCGCGCAGGCGGGAGAACGCGAGGCGCTTGTTGGCGACGCTGTCGGTCTTGCCGAGCGTGAGGATCGGCTCGACGACGCGGCGCAGTTCCTTGGCTTTCGGCAGGGTGGTCTTGATGGCTTCGTGACGCAGCAGGGAAACCGTCATGTTGCGCAGCATCGCGAGGCGATGCGACGAGGTGCGGTTGAGCTTGCGGAGGCCGTGACGATGACGCATGGTGATTCCTTTCTTTCGAGTTTATGGCCAGCTCTTCTATCGACGGCGGCATGCCGTCGCGGGCCGGTAGCAGGTGATGAAAAACAGCGGTTCGCAACACGAGCCGCACGATCCCGGCGCGGAGTCGAAACCTCGTTCCGCCTCCGCGCCGCAGAGCCTTACTTCTCGAGGCCGGCCGGCGGCCAGTTCTCGAGCTTCATGCCGAGGGTCAGACCGCGCGAGGCGAGGACTTCCTTGATCTCGTTGAGCGACTTGCGCCCGAGGTTCGGCGTCTTCAGCAGCTCGTTCTCGCTGCGCTGGATCAGGTCGCCGATGTAGTAGATGTTCTCGGCCTTCAGGCAGTTCGCCGAACGCACGGTGAGTTCGAGGTCGTCGACCGGACGCAGCAGGATCGGATCGACCATCGGCGCGCGCGACGGCGCTTCGGCGGCGGCTTCCGTGCCTTCCAGCGCGGCGAACACGTTCAGCTGGTCGACCAGCACCCGGGCCGACTGGCGGATCGCTTCTTCCGGCGAGATCACGCCGTTGGTCTCGATGTGCAGCACCAGCTTGTCGAGGTCGGTGCGCTGCTCGACGCGGGCCGATTCGACCGTGTACGACACGCGGCGCACCGGCGAGAACGACGCGTCCAGAATGATCCGGCCGATCGTTTTGTTGGTGTCTTCCGACAGGCGGCGCACGTTGCCCGGCACGTAGCCGCGGCCCTTCTCGACCTTGATCTGCATGTCCAGCTTGCCGCCGGCGGTCAGGTGCGCGATCACGTGGTCGGGATTGATCAACTCGACGTCGTGCGGCAGGTCGATGTCCGATGCCAGTACCGGACCTTCGCCTTCCTTCTTCAGCGTCAGCGTGACGTCGTCGCGGTTGTGCAGCTTGAACACGACGCCCTTCAGGTTCAGCAGCAGGTCGACCACGTCTTCCTGCACGCCGTCCAGCGACGAGTACTCGTGGACCACGCCGGCGATCGTCACTTCGGTCGGCGCATAGCCGGACATCGACGACAGCAGCACGCGACGCAGCGCGTTGCCGAGCGTGTGGCCGTAGCCGCGCTCGAACGGCTCCATGACGACCTTGGCATTGCCGACGCCGAGCGATTCGACTTCGATGATGCGCGGCTTGAGGAAACTGTTTTGCATGAAGAATTGTCCTTTTCAATACCCTCGGCTCGTTACACCGATAAGGCTGATGGAAATTGCGTGAATGACGGAACGAGGGCCGTGATGCGATGCGGCGTGCCGGGCCGCCCCGTCCCGAAGCCGGGACCCGGCACGCGAAACCGCAGAATCAGCGCGAATACAGTTCGACGATCAGCGATTCGTTGACGTCGTTGGCGATCTCGGTCCGGTCCGGCAGGTTTTTGAACGTGCCTTCCATCTTCTTCGCGTCGACCGCGACCCAGGACGGCATGCCGACCTGTTCGGCCAGCGACAGCGCTTCCTGGATGCGAGCCTGCTTCTTGGCCTTCTCGCGCACTGCGACGACGTCGCCCGGACGAACCTGGTACGACGCGATGTTGACCACGTTGCCGTTGACGGTGAACGCCTTGTGCGACACCAGCTGACGGCCCTCGGCGCGGGTGGAACCGAAGCCCATCCGGTAGACCACGTTGTCCAGGCGCGCCTCCAGCAGCTTCAGCAGCGTCTCGCCGGTGTTGCCCTTGCGGCGGTCCGCTTCAGCGAAATAGCGGCGGAACTGACGCTCGAGAATGCCGTACATCCGCTTGACCTTCTGCTTTTCGCGCAGCTGGTTGCCGTAGTCGGAAGTGCGCGCGCCCGAAGTACGGCCGTGCTGACCGGGCTTGGAATCGAGCTTGCACTTCGAGTCGAGCGAGCGGCGCGCGCTCTTCAGAAACAGGTCCGTGCCTTCGCGACGGGAGAGTTTTGCCTTGGGTCCGATATAACGTGCCACGAGTTTTTCCTTTTCTATGCATTGCGGGACAGAGTTTGCGAGCCGCCCGGGAGCGACGAGTTACTCTGTCCCCAACACTTCAGTGACGCCCCGCACAATCCGGGCACTATCCCGGTTGCCAGGCGCTAGTCTGATCTGCCTGCAATCAGACGGTGGTCTTAAGAACAAAACCCGCCGAAGCGACCGGCGGGCATTTTGCTTCCAATTACTGCGAGACTGCTGGCCCGGATCTGCCTTCCGGCGGTTCGGGCTTCCTCGGCGTCGTTTTAGATGCGGCGACGCTTCGGCGGACGGCAACCATTGTGCGGCACTGGCGTGACGTCCTGGATCTGGGTGATCTTGATGCCGAGATTGTTCAGCGCGCGCACCGCGGATTCGCGGCCCGGGCCGGGGCCCTTGATGCGCACTTCAAGATTCTTGACACCGTACTCGATCGCCACCCGACCGGCGGCTTCGGCGGCCACCTGCGCGGCGAACGGGGTCGATTTGCGCGAGCCCTTGAAGCCGGCGCCGCCCGAGGTCGCCCACGACAGCGCGTTGCCCTGGCGGTCGGTGATCGTGATGATGGTGTTGTTGAACGATGCGTGGACGTGCGCGACGCCTTCGGCGACGTTCTTCTTGACTTTCTTGCGCACGCGAGCCGCAGCGGCGTTGTTCGGGGCTTTTGCCATGGTGTTTTCCTCGGTTCCGGAACGTGATGAACGTCGCCGGGATTATTTCTTCAGGGATTGAGCCGCCTTGCGCGGGCCTTTGCGGGTGCGCGCATTGGTGCGGGTGCGCTGGCCGCGCACCGGCAGGCCGCGACGATGGCGCAGGCCGCGGTAGCAGCCGAGGTCCATCAGCCGCTTGATGTTCATCGACACTTCACGGCGCAGGTCGCCCTCGACAACGAACTTGGCGATCTGGTCGCGCAGCTTTTCCAGTTCGTTGTCGTCGAGATCCTTGACCTTCTTCGACGTCGGCACGCCGGTCTGGGCGCAGATTTCCTCCGCGCGCGGACGGCCGATGCCGTAAATCGCGGTCAGGCCGATCACCGTATGTTGGTGGTTGGGGATGTTCACCCCTGCAATACGTGCCATGCGATATTCCTTGATCGGTACGTTGATTAACCCTGGCGTTGCTTGTGGCGCGGCTCGGTGCAGATCACGCGAACGACACCCTTGCGCTTGATGATTTTACAGTTGCGGCAGATCCGCTTGACTGATGCGAGCACTTTCATTTTCGCCCTCTTTCCTTCGCTTCAATAATCGTCGGTTGTTTCTTATTTCGTACGGAACGTGATCCGCGCGCGGCTCAGGTCGTAAGGCGTCAGCTCCACGGTCACCTTGTCGCCGGGCAGGATGCGGATGTAGTTCATGCGCATCTTGCCGGAGATGTGGCCGAGCACCGTGTGGCCGTTCTCGAGCTTGACCCGGAACGTGGCGTTCGGGAGGTTTTCGAGCACTTCGCCCTGCATCTGGATTACGTCGTCTTTTGCCATTCGCTTCGTCGTGTTGTCGTTGCCGCTATCGGGTCGGGATGCCGCCCTTGAAGTTCGCCTTCCGCAGCAGCGACTCGTACTGGTGCGACATCACGTAGTTCTGCACCTGCGCCATGAAGTCCATCGTCACCACCACGATGATCAGCAGCGACGTGCCGCCGAAATAGAACGGCACCTTCCACTTGGCGATCAGGAACTCGGGCAGCAGGCACACCAGCGTGATGTACAGCGCGCCGGCCAGCGTCAGCCGCATCAGGATCCGGTCGATGTAGCGCGCGGTCTGCTCGCCCGGCCGGATGCCCGGCACGAACGCGCCGCTCTTCTTCAGGTTGTCGGCCGTCTCGCGGCTGTTGAACACCAGCGCCGTGTAGAAGAAGCAGAAGAACACGATCGCGATCGCGTACAGCAGCGCATGGATCGGCTCGCCCGGCGCCAGCGACGCGGCCAGGTCCTTCAGGAAACGCACGAACGGGTTGCTCGTGTCGCCCGAAGTGAACCAGCTGGTGATCGTCGCCGGGAACAGGATGATCGACGACGCAAAGATCGGCGGAATCACGCCCGACATGTTCAGCTTCAGCGGCAGGTGGCTGCTCTGGCCGCCGTAGATCTTGTTGCCGACCTGGCGCTTCGCGTAGTTCACCAGGATGCGGCGCTGGCCGCGCTCGATGAAGACCACGACGAAGGTGACCACCGCGACCACCGCGCAGATCAGGATAGCCGACAGCGCGTTCATCGATCCGGTCCGCACCAGTTCGAACAGGCCGCCGACTGCGTTCGGCAAGCCCGCCGCGATGCCGGCGAAGATGATGATCGAAATGCCGTTGCCGAGTCCGCGTTCGGTGATCTGCTCGCCGAGCCACATCAGGAACATGGTGCCGGTCAGCAGCGTGACGACCGTCGTGAAACGGAACGCCAGGCCCGGATCAAGCACCAGCCCCGCCTGCGATTCGAGCGCGACTGCGATGCCGAGCGCCTGGAAAGTCGCCAGCACCAGCGTGCCGTAGCGGGTGTATTGGGTGATCTTCCGGCGGCCGGCCTCACCTTCCTTCTTCAGCGCCTCCAGCTGCGGCGAGACGATCGACAGCAACTGCATGATGATCGATGCCGAGATGTACGGCATGATGCCGAGCGCGAAAACGGTGAATCGCGACAGCGCGCCGCCCGAGAACATGTTGAACATGCCCAGGATGCCGCCCTGATTCTGGCGGAACAGCTGCGCGAGCTGGGTCGGGTCGATGCCTGGGACCGGGATGTGGGCGCCGACCCGGTACACCACCAGCGCGCCCAGCAGGAACCACAGCCGCCCCCAAGGGAAGCCGCCTACGGCACCTTTTGCAAGTTGAGGGCTCGTCGCCAATTGATGCTCCTGTGGTTCGCCGTCAGGCGACCGTGCCGCCGGCCGCTTCGATCGCGGCTTTCGCACCCTTCGTCACCGCCAGGCCCTTCAGCGCCACCTTGCGCGTGAGCGAACCGGACAGGACGACGCGGACATTGCGCGCACGCTCGGCAACCACGCCGGCCTGCTTCAGCGCCAGCACGTCGATCTCGTCGAGCGGCAACTTTTCCAGATCGGACAGGCGCACTTCCGCCTTGTACGGGGCGGCCATCGACTTGAAGCCGCGCTTCGGCAGACGACGCTGCAGCGGCATCTGGCCGCCTTCGAAACCGACCTTGTGGAAGCCGCCGGCGCGGGATTTCTGGCCCTTGTGTCCGCGGCCGGCGGTCTTGCCGAGGCCCGAACCGATGCCGCGACCGACGCGACGCTTCGCGTGCTTGGCGCCTTCGGCGGGTTGAATGGTATTCAAATCCATGTTGTTCTCCGTGTTCAGGCGGCCTCTTACGAGACGACCTTCACCAGATAGGCGACCTTGTTGATCATTCCGCGCACCGCGGGCGTGTCTTCCAGCTCGGACACCGAGTTGACGCGACGCAGGCCGAGGCCGCGCACCGTCGCGCGATGGCTTTCGCGCGTGCCGATCAAGCCCTTGACCAGCTTCACCTTGAGAGTCTTTTCCATGACGAGCTATCCTTAACCGAGGATGTCTTCGACCGACTTGCCGCGCTTGGCCGCGATGTCGGCGGGCGTGTTCATCTTCGACAGGCCGTCGAGGGTGGCGCGCACCATGTTGTACGGATTGGTCGAGCCGATCGACTTGGCCACCACGTTGGTCACGCCCATCACTTCGAAGATCGCGCGCATCGGGCCGCCGGCGATCACGCCGGTACCGTCCTTGGCCGGCGACATCAGCACCGACGAAGCGCCGTGCTTACCGGTCACGGTATGCTGCAGCGTGCCGTTTTTCAAGGTGACCTTGATCATCTTGCGGCGCGCCTCTTCCATCGCCTTCTGCACGGCGACCGGCACTTCCTTCGACTTGCCTTTGCCCATGCCAATCCGGCCGTCGCCGTCGCCGACCACTGCCAGCGCCGCGAAGCCCATGATCCGACCGCCCTTGACAACCTTGGTGACCCGGTTGACGGCGATCATCTTTTCGCGCATGCCGTCATCCGGCTTGTCGCTTTGCATCTTCGGTTGCATTTTTGCCATGACGACTTTCCTTAGAACTTCAGGCCGGCTTCACGCGCGGCTTCCGCCAGCGCCTTGACGCGGCCGTGATAGCGAAAACCGGAGCGGTCGAATGCGACCTCGGTGACGCCCGCTTGCAGGGCCTTCTCGGCCACGCGCTTGCCGACCACCGAGGCGGCCGCCGCGTTGCCGCCGTTGCCGCCCGCATCCGCGAGCTGCTTGCGCACCTCGGCTTCCAGGGTCGACGCGGATGCCAGCACTTTCGCATCCGGGCTGATGATCGTCGCGTAGATGTGCAGATTGGTACGATGCACCGCGAGGCGATTCACCTTCAGTTGCGCGATCTTGGCGCGTGTCTGGCAGGCACGGCGCAGGCGCGATTGTTTCTTGTCCATCGTCAACCCCTATTACTTCTTCTTGGTTTCTTTGAGGACCACCACCTCGTCCACGTACCGGACGCCCTTGCCTTTGTACGGCTCAGGCTCGCGGTAGGCGCGGATCTCGGCGGCCACCTGGCCGACGCGCTGGCGGTCGATACCCTTGATCACGATCTCGGTCTGCGTCGGGGTTTCGCACTTGACGCCTTCCGGCATCTGGTGGACCACCGGGTGCGAGAAGCCGAGCGACAGATTCAGCTTGTCGCCCTGCGCCTGGGCGCGGAAGCCCACACCGACCAGCGTCAGGCGCTTCTCGAAGCCCTTCGTGACGCCATTGACCATGTTGTTGACCAGTGCGCGCACGGTGCCGGACATCGCATTCGCTTCGCGGCTGTCATTGGCGACGGCGAAGGTCAACTGACCGTTGGCGTTGTCGATCTTCACCAGGCCGTTGAGCGGCTGCGACAGCACGCCGAGCGGGCCCTTCACGGTAATCTGGTTCGCGCCGACGGTGGCTTCCGCACCGCCGGTCAGCGGCACCGGCATTTTTCCTACTCGAGACATATCGGGCTCCTTACGCGACGTAGCAGATCACTTCGCCGCCGACACCGGTGGCGCGTGCCTTGCGATCGGTCATCACGCCGCGCGGCGTCGAGACGATTGCCACACCAAGACCGTTCATCACGTTCGGAATCTCGTTCTTGCCCTTGTAGATGCGCAGGCCGGGGCGCGACACGCGCTCGAGACGCTCGATCACGGGACGGCCGGCGTAATACTTCAGGCCGATCTTCAGTTCGGCCTTGCCCTGCGTCTCGGTGACGGCGAAGTCTTCGATATAGCCCTCGTCCTTCAGCACCATGGCGATTGCCACCTTGACCTTCGAAGAAGGCATGGCGACGGTCGTCTTCTGCACGTTCTGCGCATTGCGGATACGGGTCAGCATATCGGCGATAGGATCGCTCATACTCATTGACTGTTCTCCTATTACCAGCTTGCTTTGGTCATGCCCGGGATCTCGCCGCGCATCGCGATCTCGCGGATCTTGGTGCGGGCAAGACCGAACTTGCGGAAGGTTCCGCGCGGACGGCCGGTCAGCGCGCAGCGGTTGCGCTGGCGCGTCGGGTTGGCGTTTCTCGGCAGCGCCTGCAGCTTCAGGCGGGCGTCGTAACGCTCCTCGTCGGACCGCGACTGGTCCTCGATGATGGCCTTCAGTTCGGCCCGCTTGCCGGCGTATTTCTTCACCAGCTCGGCGCGCTTTTGTTCGCGGTTAATCAGTGCCAGCTTTGCCATGGCAGCCTCAGTTTCTGAACGGAAATTTAAATGCGGCGAGCAGCGCTTTCGCTTCCTCGTCGGTCTTCGCGGTCGTGGTGATGCTGATGTTCATGCCGCGCAGCGCATCGATCTTGTCGTACTCGATCTCGGGGAAAATGATCTGTTCCTTGACGCCGATGTTGTAGTTGCCGCGGCCGTCAAACGCCCGGCCCGACACGCCGCGGAAATCGCGCACGCGCGGCAGCGCCACGGTGATCAGGCGGTCGAGGAACTCGTACATCCGGGCGCCGCGCAGCGTGACCATCGCGCCGATCGGATAGCCTTCGCGAATCTTGAAGCCGGCGATCGCCTTGCGCGCCTTGGTCACGACCGGCTTCTGGCCGGCGATCTTGGTAAGGTCGCCCACCGCGTGCTCGATCACCTTCTTGTCCGCCACCGCTTCCGAGAGGCCCATGTTCAGGGTGATCTTGGTCAAGCGCGGGACTTCCATCACCGACTTGTAACCGAACTTGCCGGTCAGGTCGGCGACGACTTTATCTTTATAGAACTGTTGGAGACGTGCCATGATGTCTACACCTTAACGACTTCGCCATTGGACTTGTAGACGCGGACCCTCTTGCCGTCCACATCCTTGAAGCCCGCGCGATCTGCCTTGCCCGTCGCCGCGTTGAACAGCGCAACGTTGGACACGTGAATCGGCATCAGCTTGTCGACGATGC
>JBQCGO010000142.1:0-7727 GCA_051955575.1 Burkholderiaceae bacterium | reverse complement strand
CCTGGATGCCGTAGCCGCCGGCCTTGTCGTACGGCTCGGCGGTCGCGCAATAGGCGCGGATCGCTTCGCCAGGCAGCGTGGCGAAGGTCACTTCGGAAATCTGCGTCGCCTGCCAGTGCTCGTCTGCGTGATGCAGCGACACGCTGGTCATCACCAGATGTGTCCGGCCCGACAGCGCGTGCAGCATGGCCGTCGCCTCGGCCGCGTCGGCCGGCTTGCCGAGGATGCGGCCGTCGATCGTCACCGTGGTGTCGGCGGAGAGGATCGGACGCGCCGGCAGCCGGCGCCAGCGCATCGTGCGCTGCGCCCAGTCGCCCTTTTCGCGTGCGATGCGTTCGACGTAGTCCTGCGCCGGCTCGCCGTCGCGTACCGCCTCGCTGACGTCGGCGCCGCGCTCGGGGCTGTCGCGCAGCATCAGCAGTTCGAACTCGACGCCGATCTGGCGCAGCAGTTCGCGGCGGCGCGGGCTCTTGGAGGCGAGGTAAATCTTGCGATCGATCGGTTTCATGTGCGTCAGGCGCGGTGATAGGGATGATTCTGGGTCAGCGACCAGGCGCGGTACAGTTGCTCGGCGAGCAGCACGCGTACCATGCCGTGGGGCAGTGTCAGGCTGGACAGGCGCACCAGCATGTCGGCACCCGCCTTGAAGGCCGGATCGAGGCCGTCCGCGCCGCCGATGACGAAGGCCACGTCGCGGCCGTCGCGCTGCCATTCGGTCAGGTGCGCGGCCAGCTGCGCCGTGGTCGGATCCTTGCCGCGCTCGTCGAGTGCGACGACGCGCGCGCCTTTCGGCAGCGCCGCTTCGATCCGGCTGCGTTCCTGGGCGAGCACGGTATCGGTGGCGCGCCCGCCGCTGCGGTCGGCCGGCTTGATTTCCTTCAGCGCGATCCGGCATTCCGGCGGCATGCGCTTGGCGTATTCCTGGAAGCCGTCCTCGATCCAGCCGGGCATGCGGTGACCGACCGCGGCGATCACGAGCTGCATGGCGTCGGCGCGGGGCGCGCTGCGGTCATGCGGTACGCGACTTCGCCGCGGCCCGTTTGGCGGGAGTCTTCCTGGCGGCGGTCTTCGAGGCGGTCTTGGCGGGAGCCTTCTTCGCCGCGGTGCCGGCGCTCTTCGGCGCGGCGACCTTCACCGTCTTGCCGACCGCCTTCTTGACGGCAGGCGTCTTGGCGGCGCTCTTCGAGGCGGTTTTCGCCGCGGTGCCGGCGGCGCGCTTGGCGGCCGTCTTGCGGGCCGGCGCCTTCCCGGCATCGACGTCCGCATCCGCCGTGGCGGCACGGCGCGCGCGTTTCTTCGGCGCCTCGCCATCGGCCGAGGGCGCTGCGCGCCTGGCCGGCCGCTTGGCCGTAGCCGGCTTGATTTCCTTCTCGCCCCAGATTTCTTCCAGCCGGTAGTAGTCGCGGATCGCCGGCTGCATGATGTGCACGATCATGTCGCCGAGGTCCACCAGCACCCATTCGCCGACGTCGGCGCCTTCGACGCTGATGATCCTGCCGCCGTGTTCCTTCACCTTGTCGCGCACCGAGGCGGCGAGCGCCTTGGTCTGCCGATTCGACGTGCCGGAGGCGACGGCGAGGCGGTCGAACAGGCTGGTGAGATGCGTGGTGTCGAACAGCTTGATGTCCTGCGCCTTCACGTCCTCCAGCGCGTCGATGACGACGGCCTGCAGTGTCTTGATATCCATTTAGCTCCGGTAGAGATGATGTCGTTCGATATAGTCTAGCACCGGGGCCGGCAGCAGCGACCCCGGATTTCCGCCCCGTGCCAGCGTATCGCGCAGCGCGGTCGAGGAGACGTCCCACGCCAGTCCGGAAGCGATGCACGCGAGGCCGTGCGGCGTCGCGCGCAACTGCGCCGGCGTCGCCGCGCGGCGGGAGAATTCGCGCTTCACCGCGTCGGGCATCGCGGCAGTGTCGAATCCGGGGCGCGGCGCGACGCACAGGTTCGCATGGTCGAACAGCGCGGGCCATTCGCGCCAGGTATCGAGCCGCAGCAACTGGTCGGCGCCGATCGCCAGCACCAGCGACGGCGCGGGACCGAGTTCGGCACGCAGCGAGCGCAGCGTGTCGATGGTGTAGGTCGGGCCGTCGCGCTCGATCTCGCGGCGATCGACGACCAGCGGCACGTGCAGGCTGTCCAACGCAAGGCGGAGCATGTCGATCCGTTCCTGCGCGGCGGCCCGCAGCGGCGCTTTCTGCCAAGGATTGCCGGCCGGAATCAGGCGCAACTCATCCGGCGCCAGCAGTACCGCGAGATAGCGCGCCAGCGCGACGTGGCCGGCATGGACCGGGTCGAAACTGCCGCCGAGCAGGACGATGCAGCGCGGGACGGCGTCGGGTTTCATGCGTGTTACGCCGCGAGCCAGTCGCGATGCACGAGGAAATCCGAGGTCAGCGCGGCTTCAGGCGTGCCGGGCTCCGGCTTCCAGTCGTAGCGCCATTTGACGAGGGGCGGCATCGACATCAGGATCGATTCGGTGCGTCCGCCCGATTGCAGGCCGAACAGCGTGCCACGATCGAACACCAGGTTGAACTCGACGTAGCGGCCGCGCCGGTAAGCCTGGAAGTCGCGCTCGCGCTCGCCGTACGGCATGTCGCGGCGCCGTTCCAGGATCGGCAGGTAGGCGCCGAGGAAGGCGTCGCCGACGCTTCGCATCATCGCGAAGCTGCGTTCGAAACCGAGTTCGTTGAAGTCGTCGAAGAAGATGCCGCCGACGCCGCGCGGCTCGCGCCGGTGCTTGAGAAAGAAATACTCGTCGCACCAGGTCTTGAAGCGCGGGTGCAGGTCGCCGCCGAACGGCGCGAGTGCATCGCGGCAGGCGCGGTGGAAATGGCGCGCGTCGTCCTCGAAGCCGTAGTACGGCGTCAGGTCCATGCCGCCGCCGAACCACCAGACCGGCTCGGCGCCGTCGGCGGTGGCGGTGGCGGTGGCGTTGAAGAAGCGCACGTTCATGTGCACCGTCGGCGCGTACGGGTTGCGCGGATGCAGTACCAGCGACACGCCCATCGCCTCCCAGTCGCGCCCGGCGAGCCCGGGCCGGTTGGCCGCCGCGCTCGGCGGCAGGTTCTTGCCCGTCACGTGCGAGAAGCCGACGCCGCCGCGCTCGAACACGTTGCCTTCCTCGATGATGCGCGAGATGCCGCCGCCGCCTTCGGGCCGTTCCCAGGCGTCGGCGCCGAACGGCTTGCCGTCGATGCGCTCGAGCGCGGCGACGATGCGCGCCTGCAGGTCGAGCAGGTAGGTCTTGGCGGCGGCGGGGGAAGGGGACGAGGCGGGGGCGTTCACGGTGAGTGCGGGGTGGATTGTGAGGCGAATTCTAAGTGGTGTTGGGATGAGGCGGGTTCGATCAACGGTGTCGCGCAGCGGTCGTGCTCGCGGCAGCGAGCTTTGATGTCGGTATCGCCCGCTTCGTGGGCCGATTTCCTTTGCCAGGATTCACCCATCCCCACCCTAACCCTCCCCTTGAAGGGGAGGGGATCGTTCAACCTTGGATATGCCGAGCGGCATGATGAAACGATCTGCGGCGAACTGCGAGTCTCCCTCCCCTTCAAGGGGAGGGCCGGGGTGGGGATGGGTATCTTCGTCCGGATTGATTCCGCTCTCACCTTTCCCGTTGAGAGAATGACCTGTGGGACTGGATCAAAAGTCAGCCTTGCATGGAATCGCGCAGCGGCCGGAAAGACCACCCGCAACCCATTCACCCGTGCCGCTTGATTGCCCGCCAGCCGATGTCCCGGCGGAACTGCGCACCGTCGAAGCGGATTTGATCGACCGCGTCGTAGGCCTGCTTCTGCGCCATCTTCACGCTGTCGCCCAGGCCCACCACGCACAGCACGCGGCCGCCGGACGTGACCAGCTTGCCGTCCCGCAGTTCGGTGCCGGCATGGAAGGTCACGCAGTCGGGGGTCTCCGCCGGGATGCCGGTGATGACGTCGCCCTTGCGCGGCGCGTCCGGATAGCCGGCCGCGGCCATCACCACGCCGAGCGCGGTGCGGCGGTCCCATTCGAGTTCCACCTCGTCGAGCGTGCCGTTGACCGCGTGCTCCAGCACCGACAGGTAGTCGGTCTTCATGCGCGCCATGATCGGCTGCGTCTCGGGGTCGCCCATCCGGCAGTTGAATTCGAGCGTCTTCGGATTGCCCTTGGCGTCGATCATCAGGCCGGCGTACAGGAAGCCGGTGAACGGGATGCCGTCCTTCTGCATGCCGAGCACGGTCGGGTTGATGATCTCGCGCATCACCCGCGCATGCAGCGCCGGCGTGACGATCGGTGCGGGCGAATACGCTCCCATGCCGCCGGTGTTCGGGCCCTCGTCGTGGTCGCGCAGTCGCTTGTGGTCCTGGCTGGTCGCCAGCGGTAGCACGTTCTTGCCGTCGACCATCACGATGAAGCTGGCTTCCTCGCCGGCGATGAATTCCTCGATCACCACGCGCGCGCCGGCGGCGGTGTGCTGGACCGCGAGGCCGTCGCCGGACAGCATCATGTCGACCGCCGCGTGCGCTTCGTCGGCCGTCATCGCGACCACCACGCCCTTGCCGGCGGCCAAGCCGTCGGCCTTGACCACGATCGGCGCGCCCTTGCGGTCGATGTAGGCGTGCGCCGCGGCCGGGTCGGAAAAAGTCTGGTACTCGGCGGTCGGAATGCGGTGGCGCTTCATGAACGCCTTGGCGAAATCCTTCGAGCTTTCCAGCTGCGCGGCTTCCTTCGTGGGGCCGAAGATCTTCAGGCCGCGCTCGCGAAACAGGTTGACGATGCCGGCAGCCAGCGGCGCCTCGGGACCGACCAAGGTCAGCGCGACGTGCTCGTCGCGCACGAAGTCGGCCAGCGCGGCCGGGTCGGTGATCGGCACGTTCTTCAAACGCGGATCGAGCGCGGTGCCGCCGTTGCCGGGGGCCACGTAGACCCGCTGCACGCGCGGCGACTGCACGATCTTCCAGGCCAGCGCATGCTCGCGGCCGCCGGAACCAACAACCAGAATTTTCATGGGATCAGGATGGTACGTTGACTGGGGATCGCCGGCATGCCGCGGGTCGCCGCGGCCGGTTGCCGGCAGATCGGTTGCGGCTGCCGCCGGCCTGTCGCACCAGCCTATCGGACCGATGCCCGGCGCAAATTGTCATGCGTCAATCACGGCGCTGGTGTAGACCTCTTGCACGTCGTCGAGATTTTCCAGCGCGTCGAGCAGTTTCTGCATCCGCAGCGCGTCTTCGCCGGTAAAGACGGTCTCGGTGGAAGGCTTCATCACGACTTCGGCCACTTCCGGCTTGAAGCCGGCCTTTTCCAGCGCCTCGCGTACCTGCGACAGGTCGTTCGGCGGACACAGCACCTCGATGCCGCCCTCGTCGTCGGTGACCACGTCGTCCGCGCCGGCTTCCAGCGCCGCTTCCATCAGCGCATCCTCGTCGACGCCGGGCGCGAAGAACAATTGGCCGCAGTGCTGGAACAGGAAGGCCACCGAGCCCTCGGTGCCCATGTTGCCGCCGAACTTCGAGAACGCGTGGCGCACCTCGGCCACGGTGCGCACCCGGTTGTCGGTCATGCAGTCGACGATGATCGCCGCGCCGTTGATGCCGTAACCCTCGTAGCGGATTTCCTCGTAGTTGGCGCCGTCCAGGCCGCCGGTGCCGCGCGCGATCGCGCGGTTGACGTTGTCCTTCGGCATGTTGGCGTCGGCGGCTTTTTCCACCGCGAGGCGCAGCCGCGGGTTGGCGGACATGTCGCCGCCGCCCATCCGCGCGGCCACGGTGATCTCCTTGATCAGCCGGGTCCAGATCTTGCCTCGCTTGGCGTCGGTGGCGGCTTTCTTATGCTTGATGTTGGCCCATTTGCTGTGTCCGGCCATGGCGATGTTTCCTGCTGGGGTTGGTTATAATCGGTCGACGATTCTAGCATAGGGGAACCCCCGGAAATCCCGTTCCGCCGGGCCGTTTTCACCCCGTTTTCGCTCCGTTTCCACGCCTTCAACCGCCTCCTGGCCGCTCCTTTCCACGCCCGATTTCCGGACCTTCCGACATGACCCAGCCCCTCCCGATCGCCAAGACCGCCGCCGGTTTCAGCGAACTGCTGCCGGCGCTCGCCAACCGCCACGGCTGCATCACCGGCGCCACCGGCACCGGCAAGACCGTCACGCTGCAGCTGATGGCGCAATCGCTGTCCGACATCGGCGTGCCGGTGTTCATGGCCGACGTCAAGGGCGACCTGTCGGGGCTGGCCAAGCCGGGCAGCCTGACGCCGAAGATCGCCGAGCGGCTGGCGACGCTGCACCTGTCGCCGCCGGCGTGGCGCGGCTGCCCGGTCACGTTCTGGGACGTGTTCGGCGAGAAGGGCCATCCGGTGCGGGCCACGGTGTCCGACCTCGGTCCGCTGCTGCTGGCGCGGATGCTGAACCTGAACGAGACCCAGCAGGGCGTGCTGCAGCTGGTATTCAAGGTGGCCGACGACAACGGGCTCCTGATCCTCGACCTGAAGGACTTGCGCGCGGTGCTGCAGCATGTCGGCGACAACGCGGCCGACCTGCGCACCGCCTACGGCAACATTTCCGCCGCATCGGTCGGCGCGATCCAGCGCGGCCTGATCGGCATCGAGGAGCAGGGCGGCGACAAGTTCTTCGGCGAACCGATGCTTAACGTCGACGACCTGATGCAGACCGACGCCGACGGCCGCGGCGTGGTCAACATCCTCGCCGCCGACCGGCTGCTGAACGCGCCGCGGCTGTATTCGACCTTCCTGCTGTGGCTGCTGGCCGAGCTGTTCGAGCACCTGCCGGAAGTCGGCGACCTCGACAAGCCCAAGCTGGTCTTTTTCTTCGACGAGGCGCACCTGCTGTTCGACGAGGCGCCGCGCGCGCTGCTGCAGAAGATCGAGCAGGTGGTGCGGCTGATCCGCTCCAAGGGCGTCGGCGTCTACTTCGTGACACAGAACCCGCTCGACATCCCGGACACCGTGCTCGGCCAGCTCGGCAACCGCGTCCAGCACGCGCTGCGCGCCTACACGCCGCGCGACCAGAAGGCGGTGCAGGCGGCGGCCGAGACCTTCCGGCCGAACCCCAAGCTCGACACCGCGCAGGTCATCACCGAGCTCGGCGTCGGCGAGGCGCTGCTGTCCTTCCTGAACGAGAAGGGGCAGCCGAACATGGTCGAGCGCGGCTTCGTGCTGCCGCCGGCGTCGCAGATCGGGCCGATCGACGACGCCGAGCGCGCGAAGCTGATGGCGTCCTCGCTGGTCGCCGGCGTCTACGACAAGCCGGTGGACCGCGAATCGGCCTACGAAAGACTGACCGGCCGCGTCGCCGCCACCCAGCCGACGCGCGAGGAAGCGGCGGCGTCGAGCAAGGGCGGGCCGATCTACACGCCGCCGTTGCCGGATGCGCCGGCAGCCTATCCGCAGGCAGCCGCGCCGGGACCGAGGCCGTCAGCAAGATCGGGACCGTCGGCCGACGATTGGGGGCGCGGGTCGTCGAATCCGGTCCCCGAACCGGCCTCCGAACCGACCCCGGCGCCGCGCGCCCGGCGTCCGGAACCGGCACCCGAACCCGTTCCCGAGGCCGCGCCCACAGGTACCACAGGCAGCCCGGGCAAGCCGGGCGGCGGCTTGGGCGGCATGCTCGGCGACGCGATGGGCGGCCTGTTCGGCGGCACCGGCATCGCGCGGCGCAAGGACACCGTGGTCGAGGCGATGGTCAAGTCGGCCGCGCGCAGCATCGGCTCGCAGGTCGGCCGCGAACT
>JBQCGO010000141.1:0-4061 GCA_051955575.1 Burkholderiaceae bacterium | reverse complement strand
TCGCCGATACCGGCGTCGAACACGAACTGATCGCCATCGATCCCGAGGGCAACCTGCCGGACGCCGCCTGGCAATCGCTGGAAGCGGCCGACGCGATCATCTTCGGCGCGCCGACCTACATGGGCGGACCGTCGTGGCAGTTCAAGAAATTCGCCGACGCGTCGTCCAAGCCGTGGTTCGGGCAGAAATGGAAGGACAAGATCTGCGCCGGCTTCACCAATTCCGGCTCGATCAACGGCGACAAGCTGTCGACGATCCACTACTTCTTCACGCTGGCGATGCAGCAGGGCATGGTCTGGGTCGGCCTCGGCCTGATGCCGGCCAACACCAAGGCGGCGCAGCGCAACGACATCAACTGGCTCGGCTCGTTCGCCGGCGCCATCGCGCAGAGCCCGACCGACGGCTCGCCCGAGGAAGGCCCTCTGCCGGGCGACCTCGAAACCGCCAAGCTGCTCGGCAAGCGCGTGGTCGAGACCACGCGCCGCTTCGGCAGGTAGCGCCGGCCGCGCAGCGGCCTTCGGCGTACAGTGCGGGGATACGGGCTCGGCGTCGGAGGCTGACATGACAGGCTATCTCGTAACCTTCTTCACCCGGCAGGACCGGCGGCACGGCGGGCTGCCGGTCCACGAATGGCTGATGCGCGCCGCGCAGCAGGCCGGCATCCGCGGCACGACCGCGCTGATGGCGAGCGAAGGCACCGGCCGCCACGGCATCCGGCATTCGGCGCATTTCTTTGAACTGGCCGACCAGCCGGTCGAGGTGCAGATGGCGGCCACCGAGCAGCAGGCCAAGGCGTTGTTCCGCCGGCTCGAGGACGAGGGGCTGGACCTGTTCTACGTGAAGACGCCGGTCGAGTTCGGCGTCACCGGCAGGAGCGCATGAGGCTGTGCGCCGGCGGTCAGCCGCCGAGCGGCGCCCGGCAGTTCGGGCAGGTCCGGCCGCCGGTGGCATCCGGCGTAACCGGCATCCCGCAACCAGGGCAGCGCGGCACCGGGTTGGGATCGAGCGCCGGATCGACCGCGGTGCGTTCGTCGAACACGAAGCAGTCGCCGTGGTAGTGCGCACCGCCGACGTCTTCGAAATACTTCAGGATGCCACCGTCGAGCTGGTAGACGTGGTCGAAGCCGACGTTCTGCATGTGGATCGCCGCCTTCTCGCAGCGGATGCCGCCGGTGCAGAAGGTGACCACCGTCTTGCCGGCGAAGTCGTCGCGGTGGGCGGCCACCACGTCCGGGAATTCGCTGAACTTGCCGATCCGGTAGTCGACCGTGCCGTCGAAGCTGCCGACGTCGACCTCGAACGCGTTGCGGGTATCGAGCATCACCACCGGCCGGCCCTCGTCGTCGCGGCCGGCGTCGAGCCAGCGCTTCAACACCGCCGGCGTCACGGCCGGCGCGCGGCCTTGCTCGGGCCGGATCAGCGGGTGCTTCATCGTGATGATTTCCGGCTTGACCTTGACCAGCATGCGGCCGAACGGCTGCGCCGCCGACAGGCTTTCCTTGACCTCGATGTCGGCGAAGCGCGCATCGGCGCGCAGCCAGCTTAGGAAACCGTCGATCGCCTCACGGGCGCCGGCCAGGAACAGGTTGATGCCTTCCGGACTCAGGATCACGGTGCCCTTCAGGCCGAGCGCCTCGCAACGCTCCCGGAACGCCGCGCGCAGCGCGGCGGCGTCCGCGACCGTGACGAACTTGTAGGCGGCGATGTTGACGATCGGAAGGGCCTGTTGCATGGACGCGGCATCGGGCGGGAAACGGGGCGGACATTATAAGCTCGCGTCCGATCCGACGCGGCCGGCCGGCGTCGCGCGGGTAAAATAGCGGCCATGACGACCCCGCAATTCATCCACCTCCGCCTGCATTCCGAATACTCGATCGCCGATGGCCTGGTCCGCATCGACGACGCGGTGAAGGCCGCGGCGCAGGACGGCCAGCCGGCGCTCGCCGTCACCGACCTGGGCAACCTGTTCGGCATGATCAAGTTCTACAAGGCGGCGCGGGGCAAGGGCATCAAGCCGATCGCCGGCTGCGACGTCTGGATCACTAACGACGACAACCGCGACAAGCCGTCGCGCCTGCTGTTGCTGGTGAAGAACCGCGACGGTTACCTGCGCCTGTGCGAGCTGCTGTCGCGGGCATGGCTGATCAATCTATATCGCGGCCGCGCCGAAATCCGCATCGACTGGCTGGAGCGCATGGCGCGCGACGGCGAACTCGGCGGCCTGATCGCGCTGTCGGGCGCACATTCCGGCGACGTCGGCTGCGCGATCGACAACGGCAACCCGGACGCCGCGAAGCGTCACGCCCAGCGCTGGGCCGCGCTGTTCCCGGGCAGTTTCTACATCGAGGTGCAGCGCGCCGGCCAGCCCAACATGGAGGCGCAGGTGCGCCAGTCGGTCGCGCTGGCCGCCGAACTCGGGCTGCCGGTGGTCGCGACCCATCCGATCCAGTTCCTGACGCGCGACGAGTTCACTGCGCACGAGGCACGCACCTGCATCGCCGAGGGCGAAATCCTTGCGAATACGCGCCGCGTGCGCCGCTTCAACGACCAGCAGTGCTTCAAGACGCAGGCCGAGATGGCCGCGCTGTTCGCCGACATGCCGGCCGCGCTGCAGAACACGGTCGAGATCGCCAAGCGCTGCAACCTGACGCTCGAGCTCGGCAAGCCGAAGCTGCCCGATTTTCCGACGCCGGAAGGCGTGACCATCGACCAGTTCCTGGTGATGGAATCGAAGGCCGGGCTGGAAAAGCGGCTCGAACAGCTCTATCCCGATGCCGCGCAGCGCGATGCCGAACGGCCGCGCTACGAGGCGCGGCTGCAATTCGAAACCGACACCATCATCAAGATGGGCTTCCCGGGCTACTTCCTGATCGTGGCCGACTTCATCCAGTGGGCCAAGAACAACGGCGTGCCGGTCGGTCCCGGCCGCGGCTCGGGCGCCGGTTCGCTGGTCGCCTACGCGCTGTCGATCACCGACCTCGACCCGCTCGCCTACAACCTGCTGTTCGAGCGCTTCCTGAACCCGGAGCGGGTATCGATGCCGGACTTCGACATCGACTTCTGCCAGGAAGGCCGCGACCGCGTGATCCAGTACGTGAAGGAACGCTACGGCAAGGACGCGGTGTCGCAGATCGCGACCTTCGGCACGATGGCCGCCAAGGGCGCGGTGCGCGACGTCGGCCGCGTGCTCGACATGGGTTACAACTTCTGCGACGGCCTGTCGAAGCTGATCCCGTTCAAGCCGGGCAAGCTGGTGACGATCGCCGACGCGTTGCAGGAAGAGCCGCTGCTGGCCGAGCGCCGCGACAACGAGGAAGAGGTGCGCCAGCTGCTGGAACTGGCGCAGCAGGTCGAGGGCATCACCCGCAGCGTCGGCATGCACGCCGGCGGCGTGCTGATCGCGCCCGGCAAGCTGACCGACTTCTGCCCGCTGTACACGCAGGGCGGCGACGCCGGCGTGGTGTCGCAGTACGACAAGGACGACGTCGAGGCGGTCGGCCTGGTGAAGTTCGACTTCCTCGGCCTGACCACGCTGACCATCCTCGACTGGGCGGTGCGCTACATCCGCCGGCTCGATCCGGCGATGGCCGACTTCACCCTCGAGCAGGTGCCGCTGAACGACCGCGCATCGTACGAGCTGCTGACCAAGGCGAAGACGGTCGCGGTGTTCCAGCTGGAAAGCCGCGGCATGCAGGGCATGCTGAAGGACGCGCGGCCCGACCGCTTCGAAGACATCATCGCACTGGTCGCGCTTTACCGGCCGGGCCCGATGGACCTGATTCCCGATTTCTGCCGCCGCAAGCACGGCGAGAAATTCGACTACCCGGACCCGCGCACCGAGGGCATCCTGTCCGAGACCTACGGCATCATGGTCTACCAGGAACAGGTGATGCAGATGGCGCAGGTGATCGGCGGCTACTCGCTCGGCGGCGCGGACCTGCTGCGCCGCGCGATGGGCAAGAAGAAGGCCGAGGAAATGGCGCAGCACCGCCAGATCTTCCGCGAGGGCGCGGCGAAGAACGGCCTGTCGCAGGAAAAGGCCGACGAGATCTTCGACCTGA
>JBQCGO010000140.1:0-3957 GCA_051955575.1 Burkholderiaceae bacterium | reverse complement strand
GGGATGGATGCGGTCGGCCAGCGCGGCTTCGTCGACGTCCGGCGGCGGATGGTGTAGCAGCCGCACCGACGGCTCGAATCCCCACAACCCCAACCGATCCAGCACCGGCTGCGGCACCGTGTCGCGCCAGTCGATGCGCGTCATCGCCGCGGCGATCGCGCGGCGGAGAATGGTCTGCGACAAGCCTTCACCGGCCGGGTAGACCGGTGTCAGCGCGTCCGGCAGCGGCGCGCCTTCCTCGACCACCTTGTAGGACGGGTGCACCATCTCGGCGCCGAAGAAGCCGTGCCGGATCTCGCCGCGCGCCCGCACCCGGGTGCCGGCGGCGAGCTGCTTGGCCTGGCTGCCGTAGAAGTTCAGGAAGCGCATCCAGAGCGGATCGCCGCCGCTGTCGTCGGCGATCGTGACCACCAGCTGCCGGCGCGGCCGGAACTGCACCTCGCAGGTCGCGACCACGCCTTCGACCTGGACCACGTGGTTGCCGATGCGGCCGGCCATCGCGTTGGCGTCCCGGATCGGCACCACGGTGGTCTCGTCCTCGTAGCGCATCGGCAGGTGCAGCACCAGGGCCATGTCGGTGCGCAGGCCGAGTTTCGCCAGCCGTTCGACGGTAGGGGAACGGGATGCGCGATTCGGCGCGGCGGGAGCAGCGGAAGCGGCGGACGCGGTCTTTTTCGTGGCAGGCATAGCCTGCAAGAATACCGCGCCGCAGGCCTTGCGGGCCGGCGGGTAGAATGGCGCCTGCTCCGTCCTGATCGTCCTGATGCCGTCAAGTCGAAGTCGATTTCCCGCACAGCGTCGTCCCCGCGAAGGCGGGGACCCAGGGTCTTTTCACGAATATCGTCTTTCCGTGAATACGCCATTGGATTCCCGCCAGCCCTCATCTTCATCTCTTCTCCCCGAGGAAGAAGAGGGCAGTCAGCTTCCCTCTCCTGAAGGAGAGGGAATGAGGGTGAGGATCGCGGGAATGACGATTCCTCGACCGAACGGCATCAGCCATCTCCGCCTCCGCTTTTCCCGCTTGCCGATGTATACCCTGTCCGATTTCGATTTCGACCTGCCGCCGGAACTGATCGCGCAAATGCCGCTGCCCGAGCGCAGCGCGTCGCGCCTGCTGGAGGTCGCCGGCGACGGCTTCCATGACCGCCGCTTCGCCGACCTCGTCGACCTGCTGTCGCCCGGCGACCTGCTGGTGTTCAACGACACCCGGGTGCTGAAGGCGCGCTTCTTCGGCGTCAAGGCCAGCGGCGGCCGCGTCGAGGCGCTGATCGAGCGCATCCTCGACGACCGCACCGCGCTGGCGCAGGTGCGCGCGTCGAAGTCGCCGCAGCCCGGCAGCGCGATCCGGCTGGCCGACGCGTTCGACGTGACCGTCGGCGAGCGCGCCGGCGAGTTCTACACGCTGCATTTCCCGTCCGACGTATTCGCGCTGATCGACGCCCACGGCCGGCTGCCGCTGCCGCCCTACATCGAGCACGCCGCCGATGCGGTCGACGAGGAGCGCTACCAGACCGTCTACGCGCGCGCGCCGGGCGCGGTGGCCGCGCCGACCGCCGGGCTGCATTTCGACGAGCCGCTGCTGGCGCGGCTGCGCGCGAAGGGCGTCAAGACCGCGTTCGTCACGCTGCACGTCGGCGCCGGCACCTTCCAGCCGGTGCGCAGCGAGAACCTGACCGAGCACGCGATGCACACCGAGTGGTACACGATCTCCGACGAGACCGCGGAAGCGGTGCGCGCCGCGCAGGCCGCCGGGCGCGACGTGGTCGCGGTCGGCACCACCAGCATGCGCGCGCTGGAGTCGGCGTCGCAGGCCGGGCCGCTGCAGGCCGGTGCGGCCGATACCGCGCTGTTCATCACGCCCGGCTACCGGTTCCGCACCGTCACGCGGATGGTCACCAATTTCCACCTGCCCAAATCGACGCTGCTGATGCTGGTGTCCGCGTTCTCCGGCTACGACCGGATGCGTGCCGCCTACGCGCACGCGATCCGGCAGCGCTACCGCTTCTTCAGCTACGGCGACGCGATGCTGCTGTCGCGCGAGGACCGCGTCCCCGGCTGAGCGACCGCCGACGCGCGGCATCGGCGCAACGCCGCATCACGCGGCGCGGGATCGTGGTTAGAATGCAGCCTCCCCATGGCGCGGCATCCGCCCGCGCCGCTGCCGCCACGCTTCCCCATGACCGTTCCGATGTCTTCCCTGCACGCTTCCCGCAATCGTCCGTGTGCCTGCGGCAGCGGGAAGAAAGCCAAGCGCTGCTGCCTGGCGGAAGGGCAGTCCGCCGGATCGCCACCGGCGGCCGAGCGCACGCTGACCGAGGCGATCGCGCACCATCGCGCCGGCCGCCTGGCGCAGGCCGATGCGCTGTACCGCGACGTGCTGGCGGCGCTGCCCGACCATCCGGACGCGCTGCACCTGTCGGGCACCGTCGCGTACCAGACCGGGCAGCTCGATCTCGCCGCCGAGCGGATCGGACGCGCCATCGCGCTGCGTCCCACCGCGGCGATGCACGGCAACCTCGGGCTGGTGCGGCAGGCACAGGGCCGCACCGACGACGCGTTCGCCGCGTTCCGCGAGGCGCTGCGGCTCGACCCCGCCGACGCCGGCGCCCACGGCAACCTCGGCAACCTGCTGCAGGCGACCGGCCGGCCCGCCGAGGCGGTCGAGTGCCACCTGCAGGCGCTGGCACTGGCGCCGGACTGTGCGCCCGCCTACTGCAACCTCGGCGCGGCGCTGCACGATCTTGGCCACTGGAACGAGGCGGTCGAATGCGACGACAAGGCGATCGCCCTCGACCCCGGTTATGCGATGGCCTGGAACAACCGCGGCAACGCGCTGCGCGCGCTCGGCCGCACCGATGCCGCGCGCGCCAGCCTGGAACGTTCGCTCGCGCTCGATCCGCACTACCCGATGGGCTGGAACAATCTCGGCAACCTGCTGCGCGACCAGGGCGACCCGGAAGCGGCGATCGCGCACTACCGCCGGGCGCTCGACCTCGACCCGAGTCTGGCCGAGGTCTTCAGCAACCTGCTGCTGACGATGCACACCGTCGCCCGCTTCGGCCCCGACGCGCTGTTCGCGGAGCACCTGCGTTTCGCGCAGTGCTACGAGGCGCCGCTTATGGCGTCGTGGCAGCCGCATCCCAATGTGCGCGACAAGGCGCGGCGGCTGCGGCTCGGCTATGTCTCGGGGGATTTCCGCGAGCACGCGGTGGTCAATTTCCTCGAGCCGATCCTCGCCGCGCACGACAAGGCGCAGGTCGAGGTGTTCTGCTACCACAACCATCCGCAGGAAGACGCGGCGACGCGGCGCATCCGCGCGCTGGCCGACCGCTGGGTGCCGTGCCACGGCATGCCGGACGCCGCGCTGTCCGCGCGCATCCGCGCCGACACGATCGACATCCTGGTCGACCTGTCCGGCCATACTGCGCACAACCGGCTGCTGACCTTCGTGCGCAAGCCGGCGCCGGTCCAGCTTTCGTGGATCGGCTACCAGTTCAGCACCGGGCTATCGGCGATGGATTACCGGCTGACCGATGCCGCGCTCGACCCGGTCGGCATGACCGAGCGCTTTCACACCGAGACGCTGCTGCGCATGCCGGCCGCCGCGCCGTTCACGCCGGCCGCCGACAGCCCGCCGGTGAACCTGCTGCCGGCGCTGACGGCCGGCTGCTTCACCTTCGCCTGCCTGAACCAGCTGACCAAGATTTCGGAACGCATGATCGCGCTCTGGGCCGAAATCCTCGCGGCGCTGCCGCACGCCCGGCTGATGCTCGGCAACGCCAACGACGACACGACCCGCGACCGGCTGCTGGCCGCATTCGCCTGGCACGGCGTCGCGCCGGCGCGGATCGCGATCCAGCCGCGGCTGCCGCTGCGCGACTACCTGGCCTTGCACCACGCGATCGACCTGGGGCTGGATTCGTTTCCGTACAACGGCGGCACCACGACCTGCCATGC
>JBQCGO010000139.1:0-4421 GCA_051955575.1 Burkholderiaceae bacterium | reverse complement strand
CGACCCCGATGCTGGCGCCGACCGCGAATTGCCGGCCGTTCCAGTCGAGCCGGTAATGCTCGACCGCCTGGCGCAGCTTCTCGGCGATTTTTCTCGCGTCGTCCGGATGGCAGTTCTCGAGGATGACGGCGAACTCGTCGCCACCCAGGCGCGCGAAGGTATCGCGATCGCGCAGCAGCGGCCGGATCAGCCCGGTCAGGTTGCGCAGCAGCTCGTCGCCGGCCGCATGGCCCGCGTTGTCGTTGACGTGCTTGAAGCGGTCGAGATCGACGTAGAGCAGCGCATGCTGGCGCGACTGGTCGCTGTCGGCGATCGCGCGCAAGCGACGCTCGAATTCGAGCCGGTTGCACAGGCCGGTCAGCGGGTCGTGCGTGGCCTGGTAGGCAAGCTGCGCGGTCAGGCTGCGCGACTCGGTCACGTCGCGGAACACCAGTACCGCCCCGATCAGGTTGCGGTCGGTGTCGAAGATCGGCGCGGCGGTGTCTTCGACCGCGTACTCGTCGCCGCGCCGCGACAGCAGTTTCAGGTTTTCCGTCAGCGCCACCACGCGCCGTTCGGCGAGCGCCGTCTCCAGCGAATTCGGCGCCGGCTCGCGGGTGCCGTCGCGCACGATGTTGAATACCAGCCGCGCCGGAATGCCGCGCGCATCGGCGACCTTCCAGCCGGTCAGGCGCTCGGCGACCCGGTTCATGTAATCGACGTTGCCGGTGCTGTCGGTGGTGATGACAGCGTCGCCGATGGATGCCAGCGTGACTTCCGCGCGTTCCTTTTCCGAGTACAGCCGGGCCTTGTCGTAATGGCTTTCGAGGTCGTACTGCCGCAGCGATTCGATCATCGCGTCGAAGCGCCGCGCCAGTTGGCCGATTTCGTCGGTGCCGTAGGGGATGCCGGTGGCGGTGTGCAGGTTGCCGGCGGCGATCGCGTCGGCGGCGCGCACCAGCATCTTCACCCGCCGCAGCACCACGATGTCCGACACGAACCACGCAGCCAGCAGCGCGGCGACGGTCACCAGCAGCAGGCCGAGCAGCTTGCTCCGCTGCGCCTGGCTGGCGGCGGCGACGATGTCGGCGCTCGGGATGCCGACGGTGACCTTGAACGCGGTCTCGCCGGGCGCGCCGACCGAGGCGAACGCGTTGAGCCGCCGGACGTCGTCGCGGCCGGTCCACTCCGTCGTGCCGAAACCGACCTTCACCATGCCGTCGTACAGCGGGGCCGGGACCATGTGCCCGATCGCGGTTTCCGCGCCCGGCCGCTGGGAAATGATGATGCCGTTGCCGTCGGTCGTGATCAGTTCGCCGTTCGGCGGCAGGTCGATGTCGCTGACGAACTGGTCGAGGCTGTCGAGGTCGAGCGCGGCGAACACCACCGCCAGCGCGTCGCCGGCCTCGTCGAGCACCGGATACATGAAGCGCACCGTTGGCTTCCCGCTGGCGCGGTCGGCGACGTGGCCGCCGACGATGAATTTGCGTTCGGCCACCGCGCGCCGGAAATCCCGGCTGTCGTGCAGGCTGGTCATCGAACCCAGCGGCGCTGCGCTGCAGATCACGTCGCCGTTCAGGTTGATCACGCCGAAGTCGGCATAACCGTCGCTCTTGTGGAGCAGGGAAGCGAGGTAGGCGCGGCAGGAAGCTTCGCCGGCCAGCACGTCCGGCACCGAGGCCAGCGCAGTCAGGAACTGGCGCGCGCCTTCGATCAGCCGGGCCTCGTTGGCCGCGGCGAGATTGGTCACCCGCTGCAGGTTCTCCTCCGCCGCGCGCACCGTTTCCTGGCGGTCGCGCCAGCCGCTGTGGACCGTCAGTAGAGTGACCGGAACCATTGCGAACACCACCAGCAGGAGCAGCCGGCCGCGCAGGCTATCGGACAGGGCGCGTTTCAGGAATTGTCGAATCATGCAGTATCCGTCGGGTAGGGGATGCGAATGAAACGCGGGCTGCCCGCGATGCCGTGGTGCGGCATCGCATGCGTTCTGACGTCACAGTGTAGCGTCAGTGGCAATCCGGAACCATCCGCGCAGTTGAACGGCAACGAAGGATAGATGCCGTCGATCAATTTTAGTTCCGGGCGGAAACCAAATTCTCTAGATTCTTCAACGAACGGACGTGCGGAAACAGGCCGGTCCGGCATATCGGACCAACCGTTCGCAGCTCGACGCGTTCAGTGCTGCGCGACGAGGTCCGCGGGCTTCAGCCTGGATTCGAGCGCGCGTCCCTTGCGCGCCCGCTTGCCGATGTGCGGCGCCAGGGCCGCCGCCGACAGCGCGATCTGCTGCGGCTTGCCGCCGCGGCCGGTGCCGGAGACGAGCACGCCGCGCTGGCTGATCGGCCTGGCGGCGAGCAGGGTTTCGTTCTTCTCGAGTTCCATCAGGATCACGCCGCGGCCGCCGGCCGACAGCGTTTTCATCTCGTCCAGGCCGAACACCAGCAGCCGGCCTTTTTCCGACAGGCAGGCCACCGCGCCGGCCGCCGGGCCGACCGGGGCCGGCGCGAGCGGTTCGTCGCCGGCGTCGAGTGTGAGGAACGCTTTGCCGGTCCGGTTGCGGCTGGTCATGTCGCCGGCCTTTGCGAGGAAGCCGTAGCCGGCGGTGGAGGCGAGCAGCAGCGCCATGTCGGCCGGACCGGCGAAGAAGTGCAGCAGCCGGGAGCCCTCGGCGAGGTCGATGAGTGTAGTCACCGGCACACCGTCGCCGCGCGCGTTCGGCAGCGCGGCCACCGGCACCGAGTAGACGCGGCCGTTCGAGCCGAACGCGAGCAGCATGTCGATGGTGCGGCACTCGAATGCGGCGTACAGGCTGTCGCCGGCCTTGAACGTGAATTGCGCCGGGTCGTGGCCCTGGCCGCCGCGCGCGCGCACCCAGCCTTTCTGCGACACGATCACCGTGACCGGCTCGTCGATCACTTTCTGCTCGACCACCGCCCGCTCGGCTTCCTCGATCAGCGTGCGCCGCGCGTCGCCGAACTGCTTCGCGTCGCCCTCGATCTCCCTGATCACCAGCCGCTTCATCGACGCCGGGTTGTCGAGCAGGTCGTGCAGCGTCGTCTTTTCCTTGCGCAGCGCGTCGAGTTCCTGCTGGATCTTGATCGCCTCCAGCCGCGCCAGCTGGCGTAGCCGGATTTCGAGGATGTCCTCGGCCTGCCGGTCCGACAGCCGGAACGCGGCGATCAGCGCCGGCTTCGGCTCGTCCGATTCACGGATGATGCGGATCACCTCGTCGATGTTCAACAGCACCGCGACACGGCCTTCGAGGATGTGGATGCGGTCGTCGACCTTCCGCAGCCGGAACTCGGTGCGTCGGGTGACGGTGGCAAAACGGAAGTCGATCCACTCGCGCAGGATCGCGGCCAGACCCTTCTGGCGCGGCCGGCCGTCGCGGCCGATCATCACCAGATTCACCGGCGCGCCGGTTTCCAGCGAGGTATGCGCCAGCAGCAGGTGCATGAACTCGGCCGGGTCCTGGTTTTTCGACTTCGGCTCGAACACCAGCCGCACCGGCGCGTCGCGCCCCGATTCGTCGCGCACGGTATCCAATGCCGACAGCACCGTCTGCTTCAGCGCCAGCTGCTCCGGCGACAGCGACTTCTTGCCGAGCCTGACCTTCGGATTGGTCAGTTCCTCGATCTCTTCCAGCACCTTCTGCGCCGACGTGCCCGGCGGCAGCTCGGTCACCACCGCCTGCCACTGGCCGCGCGCCAGGTCCTCGATCTTCCAGCGCGCGCGCACCTTCAGCGAGCCGCGGCCGGTCTCGTACATCTCGGCGATCGCCGTCGGCGCCGTGATGATCTGGCCGCCGCCCGGGTAGTCGGGACCGGGCACCAGCGCCATCAGTTCGGCATGCGTGGTCTTCGGATTGCGGATCAACGCGACCGCCGCTTTCGCCACCTCGGACAGGTTATGCGACGGCACTTCGGTGGCCATGCCGACCGCGATGCCGGACGCGCCGTTCAGCAGCAGCATCGGCAGCCGCGCCGGCAGCAGCTTCGGCTCCTCGCTGGAGCCGTCGTAGTTCGGCTGGAAATCGACGGTGCCCATGTCGATCTCGTCGAGCAGCAGTCTCGCGATCGGCGTCAGCCGCGCCTCGGTGTAGCGCATCGCTGCCGCGCCGTCGCCGTCGCGCGAGCCGAAGTTGCCCTGGCCGTCGATCAGCGGATAGCGCAGCGAGAAGTCCTGGGCCATGCGCACCAGCGCGTCGTACACCGACTGGTCACCGTGCGGATGCAGCTTGCCGAGCACGTCGCCGACCACCGCGGCCGACTTGCGCGGCTTGGCGGCGGCGTCGAGGCCGAGTTCGTGCATCGCGTACAGGATGCGCCGCTGCACCGGCTTCTGGCCGTCGCAGACGTCGGGCAGCGCGCGGCCCTTGACGACCGACACCGCGTAGTCGAGGTAGGCACGCTCGGCGAACGAGGCGAGGGTCAGGGATTCGC
>JBQCGO010000138.1:0-2559 GCA_051955575.1 Burkholderiaceae bacterium | reverse complement strand
TGAGCGACGAATCCATCATCGTCGCCAACCAGGGCACGATCTTCCTCGGCGGCCCGCCGCTGGTGAAGGCCGCGACCGGCGAAGTGGTCAGCGCCGAAGACCTGGGCGGCGGCGACGTCCACACCCGTCTGTCCGGCGTGGCCGACCATCTCGCGCAGGACGACGCGCACGCGCTGGCGATCGCGCGCCGCATCGTCGGCGACCTGAACCGCGCCAAGCCGGCGCCGGTCGCCTGGCGCGACGCCGCGCCGCCGAAATACCCGGCCGAGGAACTGTACGGCATCATCCCGGCCGACACCCGCAAGCCCAACGACGTGCGCGAAGTGATCACGCGCATCGTCGACGGCAGCGACTTCGACGAATTCAAGGCGCGCTTCGGCAATACGCTGGTGTGCGGGTTTGCCCGTATCTTCGGCATGCCGGTCGGCATCGTCGCCAACAACGGCATCCTGTTTTCCGAGTCGGCGCAGAAGGGCGCGCACTTCATCGAGCTGTGCTGCCAGCGCAAGATCCCGCTGGTGTTCCTGCAGAACATCACCGGCTTCATGGTCGGCAGGAAGGTCGAGAACGAGGGCATCGCGCGCCACGGCGCGAAGATGGTGACCGCGGTCGCGACCGCCGCGGTGCCGAAGTTTACGGTGGTCATCGGCGGCAGCTTCGGCGCCGGCAACTACGGCATGTGCGGTCGCGCGTACTCGCCGCGCTTCCTGTGGATGTGGCCGAATGCGCGCATCTCGGTGATGGGCGGCGAGCAGGCCGCGAGCGTGCTGGCGACGGTGAAGCGCGACGGCATCGAGGCCGGCGGCGGGCAATGGAGCCGCGAGGAAGAGGAAGCGTTCAAGCAGCCGATCCGCGACCAGTACGAGCGGCAGGGCCATCCGTACTACGCGACCGCGCGGCTGTGGGACGACGGCATCATCGACCCGGCCGACACGCGCATGGTGCTCGGACTCGGCCTGTCGGCCGCGCTGAACGCGCCGATCCCCGAGACGACCTTCGGCGTGTTCCGCATGTGAGGTTCGCGAGAGGAAAATCCGTGAGGCGAAAATGACTTACCGAACCATCGAACTGCAGCCGTTCGCGCACGGCATGCGGGTGCAGCTGAACCGGCCCGCGGTGCGCAACGCATTCAACGACGACATGATCGCCGAGCTGACCGACGCGTTCGCCGCGCTCGGCCGGCGCGACGACCTGCGCGCGATCGTGCTCGCCGCGTCCGGCCCGGCGTTCTGCGCCGGCGCCGACCTCAACTGGATGCAGGCGATGGCCGGCTATTCGCACGCGGAAAACCACGCCGACGCGCTGCGGCTGGCGACGATGCTGCGTACCATTGCCGAGTGTCCGCAGCCGGTGATCGCCCGCGTGCAGGGCGACTGCTATGCCGGCGGCATGGGCCTGGTCGCCGCCTGCGACATCGCGGTGGCGGTCGACAGCGCGCAGTTCTGCCTGTCGGAGGTCAAGCTTGGCCTGATCCCGGCAACCATTGCGCCGTACGTCATTCGCGCGCTCGGACCGCGCGCAGCGAGCCGGTACTTCCTCACCGCCGAACGCTTTCCCGCGCCGCGCGCCGCCGCGCTCGGCTTCGTGCACGAGGCGGTGCCGGCCGACGCGCTCGACGCCACGGTCGACGGCATCGTCGCCGCGCTTACCGCCGCCGGCCCGCACGCGGTACGGCAGGCCAAGCGGCTGGTGCGCGAGGTCGCCGGCCAGCCGGTGGACGACGCGCTGGTGGCTGACACCGCCGCGCGCATCGCCGACATCCGCGCCTCCGACGAGGGACGCGACGGCGTGCGCGCCTTTCTCGACAAACGCCCGCCGTCTTGGCGGCCATGATTGACCCGGAGTTTCCTTGACGTCCCGTTTCACCTCGACTTCTTCCAACGCCGATTGGATCACCCGCAGCCTGCAAAGCGTCTGGCATCCGTGCACCCAGATGCAACACCACGAAACCGTGCCGCTGGTGCCGGTCACGCACGGCCGCGGCGTGTGGCTGTTCGACGCCGACGGCCACCGCTATCTCGACGCGATCAGTTCCTGGTGGGTCAACCTGTTCGGCCATGCGAACCCGCGCATCAACGCGACACTGAAGGACCAGCTCGACCGGCTGGAGCACGCGATGCTGGCCGGCTTCACCCACGAGCCGGTGATCGAACTGTCCGAGCGGCTCGCCGCGAAAACCGGCCACGCGCTCGGCCACTGCTTCTACGCATCCGATGGCGCGTCGGCGGTCGAGATCGCGCTGAAGATGAGCTTTCATTTCTGGCGCAACGCCGGCCGCGAGGACAAGCGCGAATTCGTCTGCCTCGCCGGCAGCTACCACGGCGAAACCATCGGCGCGTTGTCGGTCACCGACGTGCCGATCTTCCGCGACGCCTACGCGCCGCTGACGCGGCGCGCGCACGTGGTCGCGTCCCCCGACGCGCGCCGCGCCGGGCCGGGCGAGAGCGCGGCCGACGTCGCCATGCGAGCGGCGGCCGAACTTGAGACGCTGCTGGCCGGACGCGGCGAGCGCATCGCCGCGGTCATCGTCGAGCCGCTGGTCCAGTGCGCGACCGGCTT
>JBQCGO010000137.1:0-5762 GCA_051955575.1 Burkholderiaceae bacterium | reverse complement strand
CGCGCCCGCGCTCGAGCGCGGCGCCTGGGTGATTTCCGATCGTTTCACCGATGCCACCTTTGCCTATCAGGGCGGCGGCCGCGGACTGCCGCGGGCGAAGCTGGAAGCGCTCGAAGCCTGGGTGCATCCGGCATTGCAGCCCGACATGACGCTGCTGTTCGACGTACCGCTGGAAGTGGCGCGGCAACGGCTGGCGTCGTCGCGCGCGCCGGACCGTTTCGAGCGGGAAAGGGAAGCGTTCTTTGCCGCGACGCGCCGCGAATATCTGCGGCGAGCCGCGGAAACGCCGGCGCGATTCCGGATCGTCGATTCGACGCGACCGAAGGAAGAAGTGAATGCAGAAATTGAAGACTACGTTTCAAGTCTTTGAAAAATAAGAAGGTAATGCGTATCTTGAGAAATCACTTTAAAAGTAATTTATGAAGAAAATTTCTCAGCCAACGCGCGCTGCAAGACCCGCATGACACCCGCGATCCATCCCTGGCAGCAAGACGCCTGGTCATCGCTTCAGCGCTCGCGCGCGGCGCTGCCGCATGCCATCCTGTTCCACGGACGCGAAGGCATCGGCAAGGTGGATTTCGCGACTCGTTTCGCGCAGTCCTTGCTCTGTCAGAAACTTGGCGCCGACGGCCAGCCGTGCGATGCCTGCGAAGCCTGCCGCTGGTTCGCGCAATACAGCCATCCCGATTACCGCCGGGTGCGTCCGGACGCGCTCGAAACCGCAGACGACGTCGACGGCGAGGCGGACCAGGAGGGCGCTGCCAAGGGGGGCAAGGCGTCCAAGACGCCGTCGAAGGACATTAGGATCGAGCAGATTCGCGCGCTGGCCGGGTTCGTCAATATTTCCACCCACCGGCAGGGTTTGCGGGTCGTGCTGCTTTATCCGGCCGAAGCGATGAACGCGGCTTCGGCCAACGCCTTGCTGAAAACCCTGGAAGAGCCGCCGCCCGGCACCGTATTCCTGCTGGTCGCGCACCGGATCGACCGGCTGCTGCCGACCATCCTGTCGCGCTGCCGTGTCGTCGCCCTGCCGATGCCGGGCGAGGCCGAGGCGCTGGACTGGCTGCGCGCGCGCGGCGCCCAGGATGCCGACGTCCTGCTGGCGCAGCATGGCGGCGCACCGCTGGCCGCGCTCGCAGCCGGAGCAGGGGAATCCGGCGAGGCATTCGACGCGCTGGTCGAGGCGCTCGCCGCTCCCGGCGTCGAGGCGGCGTTGCGCGCGGCGGAACGATTGCAGAAGGCGCCGCTGCCCGAACTTGTCTCGTCGACGCAACGCTGGCTCTATGACCTGTCTTCGGCGAAACTTTCCGGCGCGATCCGGTATTATCCGCGCCAGCGGCAGGCGATTTCCCGTCTGGCTGCGCAGGCTGACGCGCGGCGGCTGATGCGGGCGTGGCAGGCGGCCGGCGAACGTCGCGCGGTGGCCGATCACCCGCTGTCGGCCAAGCTGTTCATCGAAGACATGCTGCTCGAGTATTCCGCTATCTTTTCCTGATTTCTTCCGAGACGACGCCATGGCAGACCAGTCCGCTCCCAATACCGGCACCCATGTGCCGCGGCCCTCGGTGCTTTCGCTGGCCATCAAGGAAAAGGCCGCGCTGTACGCAGCCTACATGCCGTTCCTCGCCAACGGCGGCATCTTCGTGCCGACCAACAAGACCTACAGCCTCGGTGACGAGATCTACCTGATCCTCAGTCTGATGGACGACGTCAGCAAGTACCCGGTGGCCGGCAAGGTGGCCTGGATCACGCCGGCCGGCGCGAACAACAACAAGGCGCAAGGCATCGGCGTGCATTTCCCGGCCGACGACAGCGGCCAGCGGGTGCGCTTGCGCATCCAGGAGCTGCTCGGCGCAGCGACCGGTTCGACGCGCGCGACGCATACCCTGTAGCGGGCCGGCGCTTCCGCCGATGAAGTTTCGCCATCGCATCGCACATGCGAAAGACCTCCCGGCGATCGTCGACATCTACAACGGCACCATTCCTTCGCGCATGGTGACGGCCGATACCGAGCCGGTCAGCGTCGCTTCGCGCCGCGAATGGTTCGACCGCCATGCGCCGGATCGACGTCCGCTCTGGGTGGCCGGATCGGCTGACGCGGACGATGCGGACGGCACGTCCGGCGGCCCGGTCCTCGGATGGCTGTCGTTTTCGGATTTCTACGGCCGTCCCGCCTACGCGGGCACGGCGGAACTGTCGGTCTACATCCGGGCCGACATGCGCGGCCGCGGACTCGGGCGCTACCTGATGACGCAGGCCATCGACACGGCGCCGTCGCTCGGCATACACACGCTGCTCGGCTTCATCTTCGGCCACAACGCGCCCAGCCTCGCACTGTTCGGAAGATTCGGTTTCTCGACTTGGGGCAACCTGCCGCAGGTTGCGACGCTCGACGGCGTCGAGCGCGACCTGCTGATCCTCGGCCGGCGGCTCGGCTGATTGCTTCGTCGTCCCGCTTGGCTTGAGGGCGCGCAGTACAATCGCCGGATGTACATCGATTCCCACTGCCATATCAATTTCCCGGAACTCGCCGCGCGTCTGCCTGACCTGTTGCGCAACATGGCCGACAACCGGGTGACCCATGCGCTGTGCGTGTCGGTCGACCTGCCGGATTTCCCGCAGGTGCTCGATCTCGCCGAACGGCATCCTCATCTCTATGCCTCGGTCGGCGTACATCCCGACTACGAGGACACGCCCGAGCCGAGCGTCGAGCAACTGGTCGCGCTGTCGCGCCATCCGAAAGTCGTCGCGATCGGCGAAACCGGACTCGACTACTACCGGCTGGAAGGTGACCTCGAATGGCAGCGCGCGCGCTTCCGCACCCACATCCGTGCGTCGCGGGAAGCAAAAAAGCCGCTGATCATCCACACCCGCAGCGCCGCCGAGGACACGATACGGATCATGCGTGAGGAGGGCGCCTCGCCGGCGGACGGCGGCGCCGCCGGCGTGATGCACTGCTTCACCGAGTCGCTCGACGTCGCGCAGGCGGCGATGGAACTCGGCTTCTACATCTCGTTCTCGGGCATCGTGACCTTCAAGAGCGCGAAGGACCTGCAGGCGGTCGCGCGCGCGGTGCCGCTGGAGCGGATGCTGATCGAGACGGATTCGCCGTAGCTGGCGCCGGTGCCGTACCGGGGAAAGATGAACGAGCCGGCGTTCGTGCCGCATGTGGCCGCTTTCATTGCGGCGCTCAAGGACGTTCCGGTCGAGCAGGTCGCACGGCAGACCACCGACAATTTCTTTTCCCTTTTCGGAGTGGCACGCGATGCGGCAACGGCCTGATCTGTCCCTGATGACCCGCGCCGGACGCCGCCGCGCCGTCGCGGCACTGGTTGCGCTGCCGGCGCTGCTGACGCTGCTGGGGGCGCCGCTGCCCGCCTTGGCCGACGCCTACGGCGATTACTTCAAGGCGGTCCCGCTCAACGACGCCGCCACCGTCAAGGCGCTGCTCGCCAAGGGCTTCGACCCGAACGCAGTGGAACCCGTGCGCGGCGACACCGGAATGATCCTCGCGCTGCGCGAAAACGCGATGGCGGTGTTCGACGTGCTGATGCGTCACCCGGACATCGACGTCAACGCACAAAACAAGATCGGCGACACTGCGCTGATGATCGCCGCCTACAAGGACAACATGGCGGCGGCCGAGGCGCTGATCGCGCGCGACGCGGTCGTCAATCGACCGGGCTGGACCGCGCTGCATTACGCCGCCGCCAGCGGCAGCGACGACATCGTACGGCTACTGCTCGACCATGCCGCCTACATCGATGCCGAGTCGCCGAACAAGACCACGCCGATCATGATGGCGGCCGGCGAAGGCCACATCTATACCGTCAAGCTGCTGCTCGACGAGGGCGCGGACGCGACGCTGAAGAACGAACTCGGCATGACGGCGATCGACTTCGCGGCCAGGAACGGCCACAAGGATATCGCCGAAGGCCTGACCTACCGGCTGAAAAAGGCCGGCAAACTCTAACCTGCTTGCCGGTTGCGACGCGATGACCACGTGTCGCATTGCGGCAATAAATATGCATTTTATTTGCGTATTTTGGTACAATCATCCTGTCGATTTCCACTGCCATCCCCAACGTCACCACCATGCGCGTCACCCGCTTTTCCGACATCGGCCTGCGCATCCTGATCTACCTGTCCAAGGCCGAGCCGGGCCGTGCCCCGGCCACCGCAGCCGAGATCGCCTCGCAGTTCGGCATTCCGCTGAACCACCTGGTCAAGGTAGCCGGCAGGCTGGCGCATGCAGGCTGGGTGCAGGCACTGCGCGGCCGCAACGGCGGCCTGTCGCTCGCCGCCGATCCGCGCAAACTGCGCATCGGCACGGTGCTGCGCTTCCTGGAGGGTGACGAGGAACTGGTCGATTGCGCCGGACAGCAATGCCGGCTCAGCGACGACTGCGTGCTGCGCGGCGCGCTGGCCGCCGGGTTGCGCGCCTTCTACGACGCGATGGACCGCTACACCCTCGCGGACCTGACGCGCGGCGCCACCGGTGAGCAGGTCGTCACGATGCATCGCGAATTCCTCGGTACGGTACGAACGCATGCGCGACATGCCGCCGAGACAAACTGAAGGCGAATTTTTTTGTGTTTAAACATGCATATTTTATGCATATTAAGGAGAGAAAATTGATTTCTGCAGCATCCCGCCCCTACATCGACGCCAGCGTTCCGGTCCTGCGCGAGCACGGACTCGCCATCACCCGCGTCTTCTACAGGAACCTGTTCGCCGCTCACCCCGAGCTGACCAACCTGTTCAACATGGGCAACCAGGCCAGCGGCGTGCAGCAGCAGTCGCTCGCCGCCGCGGTGTTCGCCTACGCCGCCAACATCGACAACCCGGATGCGCTGGCACCGGTGGCGAGCCGGATCGCGCACAAGCACGCGTCGGTCGGCATCCGGCCCGACCACTATCCGATCGTCGGCCGGCACCTGCTCGGCGCGATCAAGGAAGTGCTCGGCGACGCGGCCACGCCGGCCCTGATCGACGCCTGGGCCGAAGCCTACGGCGCGCTCGCGCAGGCGCTGATCGATGCCGAGCGCGGCCTGTACGGCAATGCCCAGACGTCTCCCGGCAAATTGCGCGAATACCGCGTGCGGGAAGTGCGCGAGGAAAGCGCGGACATCAAGTCCTTCGTGTTGGAATCGCTCGACGCTTCCCCGGCGCCTGATTTCAAGCCGGGCCAGTACGTCAGCGTGAGTGTGCGCTTCGATGACGGCAGCACGCAGCTGCGGCAATACAGCCTGTCGGACGCGCCGACGCCCGATCATCTTCAAATTTCGGTCAAGCGCGAGCCGCAGGGCGCCGACAATCCGGCCGGCCGTGTGTCGAACTGGCTGCACGAGAACGTGCGCGTCGGCGACACGCTGGCGCTGACGCATCCGTTCGGCGATTTCCAGCCGGACGTGGAATCCGACGCGCCGATCGTGCTGCTGTCCGCCGGCGTCGGCATCACGCCGATGATCTCGGTCCTGAAGCGCATCGCGCAGACGCGCCCGGAGCGCCGGGTGCTGTTCGCGCACGCGGCGCGCGGCAGCGAATGGCATGCGCATCGCAAAGACATCGCGCGCGCCGCCAAGACGATGCCGTACTTGGACGTCGTGACGTTTTACGAAGACGGCAAGGATTGCGAGGGTGCCGGCCGCCACGCGGGACGGATGGCGTTGTCGAAGCTGCCGTCGTGGCCGCACGACGAGACCGACGTCTACCTGTGCGGACCGGTCGGCTTCATGCAGGCGCAATGGCGCGCGCTGCAG
>JBQCGO010000136.1:0-11158 GCA_051955575.1 Burkholderiaceae bacterium | reverse complement strand
GCCGGTTTGCGCCAGCAGTGTCGCGTGCAGGCCGGCGGGCAAGCGCGCGCCGACCTGCCGGATCACGGCCGAGGCGGCCGCGCTGCCCAGCCTTCCGCACGCTTCCGGCGACGCCTGCCGAACGTAGCCGTAGAGGAATCCCGCCGCGTAGCAGTCTCCCGCCCCGGTGGTGTCGACCGGCGTTTCGACCGGTACCGGATCGATCTTCCAGGTTTTTCCTTCCCGCAGGATCACCGAGCCGCGCGCGCCCAGCGTGACGGCGGCGGTGTCGACCATGCCGCGCAGCCGGTCGAGCGCCGCACCGAGGTCGTCGGTCTCGAACAACGACAGCACTTCGGCTTCGTTGGCGAACAGCAGATCGGTATTGGCGTCGATGAAGCGGAGAAAGTCGGCGCGATGCCGCTCGACGCAGAACGCGTCGGACAGCGACAGCGCGACCTTGCGACCGTGCCGGTGCGCGATCGCCGCCGCTTCGTCGAACGCCTGCTTGGCCAGCGGCGGATCGTAGAGATATCCCTCCAGCAGCGTGACCTGCGCAGCGGCGATCAGCGCGCCGTCGAGATCCTGCGGCGCGAGTTCGACGCAGGCGCCGAGATAGGTGCACATGGTGCGCTGCGCATCCGGCGTGACCAGCACCACGCAGCGCGCCGTCAGCGGTCCGCCCTGCGCGGCGGACGCCGGGAATGCGACGCCGAGGGAATCGAGGTCGCGCCGGAAGCGGCGGCCGAGCTCGTCGTCGTGCACCCGGCCGATGTAGCCGGCCGCCGCGCCGAAGCCCGCCAGCGCCGCGATCGTGTTGCAGACCGAACCGCCGGAAGCGACCTGCGCCGCGCCGAAGTCGCGCGTCAGCGCGTCGGCGCGCAACTCGTCGACCAGTTGCATGCTGCCTTTCGCAAGGCTTTGGCGAATCAGGAATTCATCGTCCGCGCGGACGATGACATCCACGATGGCATTGCCGATACCGACGACGTCGAGTGTGGCCACGCATTCTCCTTGTCAGGTTGAAAGGTCCGCCGTACCGGCGGCGGGACGATTCTACCCGGTGCGGCGGCCCTGACGCGGCGCACTTTCCGTTCCGTTTTGCGGTAGGCGAACAGCCGGCGCGGCAAGTCCGAACGTTAAGTTCATCGGGCTCAAATGTGAAATAGTATTTTGCATTTCCACGGCGCAATAAGTACATTGGCATTCTGTCTTTCAAAGCTTGCAAAACCAATGCCTATCTACTATTTCCCGTAGCCAAAACGTCCATTCATTAAAATTTTTTGTCACAAAAATTCACATTTTCAACTGATTTGCCAATCGGTAATAGTGTCACTCAGCAACCTTTCGGTTAATGTTGTGCAGCAATGTTTTTGAAGGGAAACGACATTGCTTGCGGTCAACGGCGCGCCAGACGCCGGCTCAAGGCAAAACCGGAGAAATCCGGCGACGCAAAGCTACAGGGACTTGCCTGCATGGAAGTCAGCCAGTTACCTGTTCCTGCCGCGGAACAGCAATCAACCCGCCACAAGGCACAGACACGAGGCAAAACAATGAAACAACATGCTGCACCCCGTAGAAAAGCGGGACGCTCCCCGGCCGGCCGCACCGTCGCAATGGCGATTTTCCTCGCGCTCGGCGCCGGCGCATTCGCGACCGCGCACGCCGCCGACTGGTACGTCGACGGCCGTTACGGCAATAACTACAACAGCGGCTCGGCCAGCGCGCCGTTGAAGGATTTCTGGAAGGCTTGGGGCAAGGCCCAGCCGGGCGACACGATCCATCTGCTGCCGACCGTGACCTACGGCCCGCAATGGCTGGGCAACAAGAGCGGCCTGCCCGACGCGCCGATCACGATCCGCGGCGAAGGCACCGGCGCCAACATGACCAAGATCAGCGGCATGGGCCAGAACTTCGGCATCAACGCAGCGTCGGGCGTCAACTACATCAACATCGAGAACCTCGACGTCACCGCGCCCGGTCACGGCAACAATTCCGGCTGGTCGGCGATCTATCTCGCCGGCAGCCACCACGTCAACATCACCGGCAACTATACGCATGACTCGGGCTGCGCCGGCATCCAGACCTACAACTCGGACTACGTGACGATCAAGTCGAACCGCGTCGCGAACAACTCGAAGGACACCTGGAACCGGGTCTACTGCAGCGGCATATCGAATCACGAAGATCTCGACAGCGACGGCAACACCGGCGTGAAGATGCGCATCGAGGGCAACATCGTCTACGGCAACACCAACACGCCGACGCCGGGCTGCTCGGGTTCGGGCTGCTACAACTCGGACGGCAGCGGCATCATCATCGACGACAACCGCCGCACCCAGACCGACGGCAAGTCGTACAAGGGCAGGACGCTGATCCAGAACAACGTGGTGTTCAACAACGGCGGCCGCGGCATCGCGATCTACTACAGCAACAACGTCGACATCCTCAGCAACACGACCTACAAGAACAACCGCGACCCGAAGGAAGGCGCATGGCGTCCGGGCGAGATCGGCATCACGTTCAGCGGCAACGTCAACGCGTACAGCAACATCCTGTACAGCGACGGCCTGTACGGCTCGACGATGACCGGCGTCCATGTGTCGCTGTCGATCAGCGACAACAACGGCTGGGGCCCGATCAACGCCGACTACAACCTGTTCTTCAACCCGCAGTGGGATCAGGCGCAATCGACCTTCGGCCGGTACAACAAGGTCGCGGCCAGCTTCGGCAGCCACAACCGCTTCGCCGACCCGCTGTACAAGCAGGCGTCGACCGACGGCTCGCAGGCCCAGTTCTGGGTCCGCTGGGGCAGCCCGGTGATCAACTTCGGCGTGCCGTGGGATCTGTACGCGCACACCGACATCAACGGCGCCGGCCGCGGCGTCTGGATGCTGCTGGGTGCCTACCAGACGGCGACCAACTGATCGTCACCAAGTGCACGGAAAAACGCCGCTGGCAGTTCGCAGCGGCGTTTTTCATGGCGCGGCGCTTTGATCGCCGCCGTCAGCCCGGCAGCCGGTAGTCGCGAAACTGCTCGCGGATGCGGTTCTTCAACACCTTGCCGGTGCCGCCGAGCGGCAGCGCATCGACGAACACGACGTCGTCCGGAATCCACCACTTGGCCACCTTGCCGCGATAGAAGTCGAGCAGCTCCTCGCGGCCGACGTCCGTGCCCGGCCGCTTCACCACCACCAGCAGCGGCCGCTCGTCCCACTTCGGATGCGGTACGCCGACGCAGGCCGCCTGCAGCACCGCCGGATGCGCCATCGCGATGTTTTCCAGGTCGATGCTGCCGATCCACTCGCCGCCGGACTTGATCACGTCCTTGCTGCGGTCGGTGATCTGCATGTAGCCGTCCGGGTCGATGGTGGCGACGTCGCCGGTCGGGAACCAGCCGTCCTGCAATACGTCGCCGCCCTCGCCCTTGAAGTAGCCGGAAATCACCCACGGACCACGCACCAGCAGGTTGCCGAAGGTCTTGCCGTCCCACGGCAATTCGCGACCGTCGTCGTCGACGATCTTCATGTCGACCCCGAACAGCACCCGCCCCTGCTTCTCCAGCGTCGCCTGCTGCTCGGCTTCGCTGCGCGCCAGATGCTTTTTCTGCAGCGTGCAGGTGGTGCCCAGCGGCGACATCTCGGTCATGCCCCAGGCATGCACCACCTCGACGCCGTAGCGGTCGCGGAAGACGCGCATCATCGCCGGCGGACAGGCCGAGCCGCCGATCACGGTGCGGCGGAAGGTGGAGAAGCGCAGGTCATTCTGGGTCACGTGGTTGAGCAGCCCGAGCCAGACCGTCGGCACGCCGGCCGACATCGTCACGCCCTCCTGCTCGAACAGTTCGTACAGGGACTTGCCGTCCAGCGCCGGGCCGGGGAACACCATCTTCGCGCCGGTCAGCGCCACCGAGTACGGCAAGCCCCAGGCGTTGACGTGGAACATCGGCACCACTGGCAGCACCGTATCGCGCGAGGACACGTTCAGGCCGTCCGGCATGGTCGAGGCATAGGAATGCAGTAGCGTCGAGCGGTGCGAATACAGCGCGCCCTTCGGGTGGCCGGTAGTGCCCGAGGTATAGCAGAGGCTGGAGGCAGCGCTCTCGTCGAACTGCGGCCATTCGTAGTCGTCGGCGGCGTCGGCGAGCAGTTCCTCGTAGCAGAGCAGGTTCGGCAGCGAGGAGCGTTCCGGCATGTGCTCGCGGTCGCATAGCGCGATCCAGTTCGCCACCGACGGGCACTGCGGCGCCAGGTCTTCCACCAGGGACAGGAAGGTCAGGTCGAAGAACAGCGCCTTGTCCTCGGCATGGCGCGCGATGTAGGCGATCTGTTCGGTGAACAGGCGCGGGTTCAGCGTATGCAGCACCGCGCCCGATCCGGACACGCCGTAATACAGCTCCAGGTGCCGGTAGCCGTTCCAGGCCAGCGTCGCCACGCGGTCGCCCATGCCGATCCCGAGCCGGGCCAAGACGTTGGCGAGACGGCGCGCGCGCGCATGACAATCGCGATAGGTATAGCGGTGAAAGTCGCCTTCGACGCGGCGCGACACGATCTCGGTGTCGCCGAAGTGGCGGTCCGCATGCCGGATGATGTTGGAAATGAGCAGCGGCTGGTTCGTCATCCGGCCCGCCAACGGGCTTTGCGGAAGAAGCGACATCTCGTCTCCTGGGTTCGTCGTGTGCAATCAGTCTGCCGGAAATTCTTGTCTGGGCTTGTGGAAACCGCAACCTCTTTTCATGGTGCTTCGCATCAATGCGTCGGGGCACCATCTGCGCGCCTTGCGGTCGGAGATTAATGAGGCACGCCGCCCCGGCGATTCCCGTTCCGGCCGGGTGGTAAGCTTGCCCGCCGATATCCATCCCGCTTCGCATCCATGTCCGCCGCCAGCCAGCCGCTTCCTCCCTCTTTCGCATCGCTCGACGAACTGCCGTTCGGCAACGCGTTCGCCGAATTGCCTTCCGCGTTCCATACGCGCCAGCCGCCTGCGCCGATGCCGGCGCCCTATCTGGTCGGATTCAGCGAAGCGGCCGCGCGACTGATCGGCCTCGATTCCTCGGTCGCATCGATGCCGGCGTTCGTCGAAACCTTCAGCGGCAACGCACTGACCGAAGGCATGCAGCCTCTGGCCGCGGTCTACTCGGGCCACCAGTTCGGCGTCTGGGCCGGCCAGCTCGGCGACGGCCGCGCGCTGCTGCTCGGCGACCTCCCGGCGGCCGAAGCAGGCCAGGGCCGGATGGAACTGCAACTGAAGGGAGCCGGCGCGACGCCGTATTCGCGCATGGGCGACGGCCGCGCGGTGCTGCGTTCGTCGATCCGCGAATTCCTCTGCTCGGAAGCGATGGCCGCTCTCGGCATCCCGACCACGCGCGCCTTGTGCGTGACCGGCTCGGACATGCGGGTGCTGCGCGAAGTGCCGGAGACCGCCGCGGTGGTGACCCGGATGGCGCCGACCTTCATCCGCTTCGGCTCGTTCGAGCACTGGTACTACAACGATCGCCAGGCGGAATTGAGGACGCTAGCCGACTTCGTGATCGAGCGCCACTACCCGGCGCTGCGCGATGCCGCGAATCCGTACCGGGCGCTGCTGGAAGAGGTCGCATCGCGCACCGCCGAACTGATCGCGCACTGGCAGGCGGTCGGTTTCATGCACGGTGTGATGAACACCGACAACATGTCGATCCTCGGCCAGACCCTCGACTACGGCCCGTTCGGCTTCATGGAAGCGTTCGACGCCGGCCACATCTGCAACCATACCGACAGCCAGGGCCGCTATTCGTACCGGATGCAGCCACGCGTCGGCGAGTGGAACTGCTATGCGCTCGGACAGGCGCTGCTGCCGCTGATCGGCAGCGTCGAAGACACCGAAGCGGCGCTGGCGGTCTACAAGCCGCGCTTCGCCGAAGCGCTCGACCGGCTGCTGCACGCGAAGCTCGGACTGCGCACGACGGAACCCGAGGACAGCAAACTGTTCGACGCCACCTTCGCGCTGATGCAGGCCAACCATGTCGACTTCACGCTGTTCTTCCGCCGGCTCGGCAGCCTGGAGCGCGACGATCCGGCGCACGACGCGCCGCTGCGCGACCTGTTCCTCGACCGCGCCGCTATCGACGCCTGGGCTGCCGGCTACCGGGCCCGGCTGGCGCGGGAAGACAGCCGCGACGAGGAACGGCGGCTTGCAATGCAACGGATCAACCCGAAATACGTGCTTCGCAACTACCTGGCGCAGGTCGCGATCGAGAAGGCCCAGCAGAAGGATTTCGGCGAAATCGCGACGCTGCTGAAAGTTCTCGAGCGCCCGTACGACGAACAACCGGAATTCGAACGCTACGCGGCGCTGCCGCCGGACTGGGCTGCCCACCTGGAAGTCAGTTGTTCGTCCTGATTCGTCCGCTTGATTCGTCCGCTTGATTCGTCCGCTTGATTCGTTCGCTTGATTCGTTCGCCCTGACTCCGCTCGCTCATCGTTCGACAAGGAGAGAAACCATGACCGACACCACGAAAGTGAGAAAGACCGACGCCGAATGGCGCGCGATGCTCGATTCGCAGCAATACCAGGTCACGCGCCAAGCGGCGACCGAGCGCGCTTTCACCGGCCGCTACTGGGACCACCACGAGCCCGGCGTCTATACCTGCGTCTGCTGCAACACGCCGCTGTTCACGTCGGACGCCAAGTTCGAGTCCGGCTGCGGCTGGCCCAGCTACTTCGAGCCGATCGACCCGGCCAACGTGACCGAACGGGTCGACCGCAGTCATGGCATGATACGCACCGAAATTCTGTGCAACGTCTGCGATGCCCACCTCGGCCACGTGTTTCCCGACGGGCCGCCGCCGACCGGCCTGCGCTATTGCATCAATTCGGCGTCGCTGCGGTTCACCCCGCTGGACGAAATCGACAAACGGTAACTTTTTCCTCGCCGCATGAAATTCCTGTTCGACCTGTTTCCGGTCATTCTCTTCTTCACCATCTTCAAATGGAGCGAAGGCCACGCCGGGGCCGCGCAGGACATCGCGGCGCGCTGGCTGTCCGGCTTCGTATCGGGCGGCACGGTGGAAGCTGCGCAGGCGCCGATCCTGCTCGCCACCGCGGTGGCCATCGTCGCCACCGTCGCACAGATCGGCTGGCTGCTGGCACGGCGCAAGCGGGTCGACCCGATGCTCTGGGTATCGCTGGCGATCATTTTCTTTTTCGGCGGCGCGACCATCTATTTCCACAATGAGACTTTCATCAAGTGGAAGCCGACGGTGCTCTACTGGTGCTTCGCCGCCGCCCTGCTGCTGTCGCGGGCGCTGTTCGGCAAGAACCTGATCCGGGCCGCGATGGAAGCGCAACTCGCGCTGCCCGAGGCGGTCTGGCAGCGCGTCAACCTCGCGTGGATCGCGTTCTTCGCCGCGATGGGTTGCCTGAACCTGTACATCGCGTTCAATTTCCCGACCGCGGTCTGGGTCGACTTCAAGCTGTTCGGCGGCATGGGCCTGATGTTCGCGTTCGTCATCGCGCAAAGCCTGATGCTGTCGAAATACATCAAGGACGTGAAATGAGCGAGCGCGCCGAACGCATCCGGCAGCAACTGCTTGCAACTTTCCGGCCGACCGAGTGTCAGGTGACGGATGAGTCGGCGCTGCACGCCGGGCATCCGGGCGCCGCGTCGGGCGGCGGTCACTACCGGGTGCGCATCGTGTCGGACCGCTTCGACGGACTGAACCGGGTTGCGCGCCATCGGCTGGTGTATGATTGTCTGGATAAAATGTTCCGAGGCGATATCCATGCGCTTGCCATCGTCGCCCTGACGCCATCCGAAACCGACCGCTGACCCGCTCCGCCCTCCGCGCCGCCTTCCGTTCCTCCCTGTTTCCTTCCCTTGTTTTTTCCCCCTTTCCCTCCCCTGTTAGGAATCCACATGAATGTGAAACCCGCCCGCCTGTTGTTCGCGCTGCTCGCCGCTGTCGCCCTGCCGGTGCTCGCGCAGAACCTGGCCGTCGTCAACGGCAAGCCGATCCCGTCGTCCCGCGTCGACGTGATGGTCAAGCAGCTTTCGGCACAGGGCCAGCCGGATTCGCCGGAACTGCGCAAGATGATCAAGGATGAACTCATCAACCGCGAGATCCTGGTCCAGGAAGCCGACAAGCGCGGCCTGACCAACACACCCGAAGTGAAGAACCAGGTCGACATCGCGCGCCAGTCGATCGTCATCCGTGCGCTGATCGGCGACTATCTGAAAAAGAACCCGGTCACCGACGCCGAGATCCAGGCCGAGTACGACCGCTTCAAGGCGCAGGCCGGCGACAAGGAATACCATGCGCGCCACATCCTGGTGCCGACCGAGGAAGAAGCCAAGGCGATCATCGCCAAGCTGAAGAACGGCGCCAAGTTCGAGGATCTGGCCAAGCAGTCGAAGGATCCGGGTTCGGCAGCCAACGGCGGCGATCTCGACTGGGCCAGCCCGGCCTCGTTCGTAAAACCGTTCGCCGACGCGCTGACCTCGCTGAAGAAAGGCGAGATCACCCAGGAACCGGTCAAGACCCAGTTCGGCTACCACGTGATCCAGCTGGAAGACACCCGCCCTGCGAAGGTGCCGACGCTGGACGAAGTCAAGCCGCAGATCGTGCAGAACCTTCAGCAGAAGAAGCTGCAGGCATTCCAGGACGAGCTGCGCAAGAAGGCGAAGATTCAGTAAACGGGCTTCCGCACCAAAGAAATGCCCCGGCTTGCCGGGGCATTTTCATTTGCGGGCCGCCGCTTGGGTGCTGCGCTCAGATTACGTCGACCAGCTCCGAATATTCCTTGAGCAAGCCGTCAAGCGTCAGCAGGCGCAGCGGTTCGGACAGCGCCTGCGCCAGCAGGATACGATCGAGCGGGTCACGGTGAATGTCGGGAAGCGCCGCGCGACTGCTGCGGCATGGCGGGACGTGACCGGCAATTCTTCGAAACCGCTGCCGGGGATTTCATGGACCAGCGCATCCAGGTTCGCCCGCAGCTTGCCGATCCCGATCTTGATCGCCGCTTCCCAGATGGAGACGCTGCTGAGGTAGACCGATGATGCGTCGGCGATCCTGGCTCGCGCCTGTTTCGTCAATCCGGGGTGATCGCCCAGCCACCACAGGGAGACTTGCGTGTCGAGCAGCAGCCGCATCACCGCCCCTCGAACAGCGCCTGCAAGTCTTCCGGCAAGGGCGCATCGAAATCGTCGGCGATCAGAATCCTGCCCTTCAACGCGCCCGGCTTTCGCAGCGGGGGCTGGGGTGCGATCGGCACCAGGCGCGCCGCCGGCTTGCCGGCCTTGGCGATGACGATCTCCTTGCCCTCGGAAACGGCTTCTACCGGCTTCGACAAACCAGCTTCGACAATTCGTCTTGGCCTCGTGCATGTCAACGATTTCCATTGGATGTTCCGGCGAGTTTGCTGGGGCGGCACCAAACTTGGCTAATTTTGCAAGACGGACATGATTCTTTTGCCCGATTCCTGATGGAGGGTTTGCCTCCCGTCTGAGCAACGCATCCCGGCCATGGCGTCAAAAACATCATGGAGAGCCTGCGAAATTTTTCGGCATCAGGTCCGCGCGAACTCGTCGATGATCGGGCACTCCGGCCGGTCGTCGCCGTGGCAGCAGTCGGCCAGCCGGCGCAACTCGTCGCGGATCGACTGCAATTTCTCGATGTCGCGGTCGAGGTCGGCGATGTGGCGTCCGGCCAGCGCCTTGACGTCGGCGCTGTGCCGCGAGCGGTCCTGCCACAACGCGAGCAGCATGCGGATGCGCTCGATCGGAAAACCCAGTTCCCGTGCGCGGCGGATGAAGCGCAGCGTGCGCACTGCGGTCGCGTCGTACTGGCGATAGCCGGCGTCCGTGCGCCGCGCGGCCGGGACCAGCCCGATTTCCTCGTAGTAGCGGATCATCTTCGCGCTCACGCCCGACGCCGCGGCCGCCTGGCCGATGTTCATCGCCGCGCCTCCCGGTTCGAATCCGGCGCATGCGGCGTCCAGCGCTTCAGCAGCAACGCGTTGGTCACCACGCTGACGCTGCTGAACGCCATCGCGGCGCCGGCGATCACCGGGTTCAGGTAGCCGAGCGCGGTGAGCGGGATGCCGACCACGTGGTAGACGAAGGCCCAGCCGAGGTTCTGGCGGATCTTGCGGTAGGTCTTGCGCGAGATGTCGATCGCGTCGGCGACCAGCGCCGGATCGCCGCGCATCAGCGTGATGCCGGCGGTGTGCATCGCGACGTCGGTGCCGGTCGCCATCGCGATGCCGATGTCGGCGGCCGCCAGCGCGGGCGCGTCGTTGATGCCGTCGCCGACCATCGCAACCCGTGCGCCGCCGGCCGCCAGCGCGCGCACCGCGTCGGCCTTGTCGGCCGGCAGCACTTCGGCGCGAATGTCGTCGATGCCGGCCGCCGCACCGGCCGCCCGCGCGCTGCCGGCGTTGTCGCCGGTCACCAGCACGCTCGTCACGCCCATCCGCGCCAGCGTCGCGACCGCCTCAGCCGCGCCCGGTTTGAGTGCGTCACCGAACGCCAGCAGGCCGGTTGCGTCGATGCCGTCCGAGCGCGCGACCGCCAGCCAGGAGACGGTGCGCCCGGCCGCTTCCTGCGCGGCGGCCGCGGCGTCGAGTGTCGCGATGTCGACGCCGAGGTCGCTCATCAGCCGGCGATTGCCGAGCGTGACCGTCGCGCCGTCGATGTCGGCCTGCACGCCGCGCCCCGGCAGCGCGCGGGCGTTCGACGCCGACGGCACTGGGACGCCCTGCCGGCGCGCTTCGTCCATCACGGCGCGCGCCAGTGGATGCTCGCTGTGCTGCTGCACGGCGGCGGCCAGCGCCAGCAACTCGCGCGGCGAGGCTCCGGGTCCGGTCGCCTCGATCGCGGCGACCGTCGGCCGGCCCTCGGTCAACGTGCCGGTCTTGTCGAACGCGACCACGGTCACCGCATGCGCGGTTTCCAGCGCTTCCGCATCCTTGATCAGGATGCCGTACCGGGCCGCCGCACCGGTGCCGGCCATGATCGAGGCCGGCGTCGCCAGCCCGAGCGCGCACGGGCAGGCGATCACAAGCACCGCGACCGCGTCGAGCACCGCCCGCACCCAGTCGTGGGTCGCCAGGCCGCGGCCGACGAGCGCGGCCAGCGCGACCGCGCACACGAACGGCACGAACACCGCGCTGACGCGGTCGACGAGATGCTGGATCGGCG
>JBQCGO010000135.1:0-2733 GCA_051955575.1 Burkholderiaceae bacterium | reverse complement strand
CGAGATGTCGTCGCGTCGATCACGCAGCGGCGGCGTCTGCAGGATGTAACCGCTCAGGCGGTAGTAGAGGTCCTGTCGCAATAGGCCGTTTTCCAGGCACACGTGCGGGTCGCGGTTGGTCGCCGCGATTAGCCGCACATCCACCGGGATTTCGCGGGTGCCACCCACGCGCGTCAAGGCCTTGCTTTCGATGACGCGCAGCAGATATACCTGCAGCGACTGCGGCATTTCGGTGATTTCGTCGAGGAACAGCGTGCCGCCCTGGGCTTGCTCGAAATAACCGGTATGCGATTGCACCGCGCCGGTGAACGAGCCGCGTTCGTGGCCAAACAGCAGGCTGCCCAGGAGATCCTGCGCCAGCGCACCGCAGTTGACGGCTACGAAAGCGCCGGCCCGGCCGCTGGCGCTGTGCAGCGCGCGCGCGACCAGTTCCTTGCCGGTGCCGCTTTCGCCGTGGACCAGCACGGAAACATCCGTGGGTCCGACCCGCGCGATTTCGCTGAGCAGCGTGCGCATGCGGGCCGATCGCCCAACCATGCCGCCGGCCGACTCGGCAAGCACCGCGCGATGCGCGGCGAAGTCGTTCGCATCCAGCAGCAATTGTTGCAGGGGCTCGGCCGCGACCGGCTTCACCAGATAATCGACGACGGGCGACTTCAGCACTCGCAGGGCACTCTCCACGCTGGGCGCCCCGGTGACGACCACCACGCGCCCATGCATGTCGAGTTCGATGTCTTCCAGCAGGTCGAGGCCGTTGCCGTCGGGCAATTCGATGTCGATCAGGATCAGGTCGAAGCCTTCGCGCGCCGTGAACTCCCGCGCTTCTTCGAGCGTGCCCGCGCGCATAAGCTTGCAGCGGCACTGCCGGGCCACCTCGGCGACGACGCGCGCAAAACCATCGTTGTCATCAACCAGAAGCACGTTGCCTGTGGCGGCGCCAGCCCTCATTGATGATCTCCAGTAGCTCCGCGAAAAACGCCGATACTAACCGTTGCCACGTTAATTCCACATCCACGCGTGCAGGCCGCGCGGATGCGCAGCCGACGTTTTAGCAAAATTTCACGAACATTGCCTGAAGCGGCGTCCAAGAAGCGTGATCAGCCGGTCGGGCCGCCCAAGACCTCCAGCACGCTGCCGCTGATGTAGGACGAGCACGCAGGCGCCGCGAGGAACACGTAGGCCGGCGCCAGTTCCTCTGGTTGTGCGGGACGCCCCATGGCGCTGCCCTTGCCGAATTCCGGGACCTTTTCGGCAGGCTGGTCGGACGGATTGAGCGGCGTCCATACCGGGCCGGGCGCCACCGCATTCACGCGGATGCCGCGCGACAGCACATTCTTGGCCAGCGACCGCGTGAACGCGTGGATCGCGCCCTTGGTTGCGGAATAGTCCAGCAGCGCGGGACTGCCGAACAATCCGGTTTCAGAACCCGTATTGATGATCGCGCTGCCAGCCTTCAAAAACGGCAAGGCGGCGCGCGCCATCTGGAAATAGCCGCCGATGTTCGTCTGCAGCGTTTCCTGGAGATGCTCGTCGGTCAGGTCTTCCAGTCGTTCCGCGTGCATCTGGAACGCGGCGTTGTTGACCAACACGTCGAGCTTGCCGAACTCCTCGACGGTTTTCGCGACCAGTTCGTTGCAGAATTCCGGATCTTTTACGTCGCCCCGCACCACGAGGCAGCGGCGCCCTTCCTTTTCCACGGCCTGGCGGGTGGTATCCGCGTCTTCGTCTTCGTCGAGGTAGCCGATAGCCACGTCCGCGCCTTCGCGCGCCATCAGCACGGCGACCGCCCGGCCGATGCCGGAGTCCCCGCCGGTGATCAGCGCGACCTTGTCCTCGAGCTTGCCGCTGCCCTTGTAGAACGGTGCGGAATAGCGCGGCGCCGGATCGAGCCGGTGCTCGTCGCCAGGCTTGTCAAGGTGCTGGGCGGCTTGTTGGGTCGGCTGCGACTTCGGGCCCGCCTGCACCGCCTTCTTCTGTTTCCCGGAGGATTTCGAGGACTTCTTCTTGTCCTTCTTTTCGATGTCACTCTGGATGTCGCGCTGCTTGCGTACCGTGCCGGCTACCCGGCTGCCCGAAGTCTTCTTCTTGCCCTTGGCCGCTTCCGGCTTCATCGAGCTCTCCATTGTTGCCGGGCGCGGAGGTACACCTGACCGCCGCTACGGCGGCGCGTCCGAAAACCGGTCCATCAGCAGCGCGAGATCAACCCGAGGTCGACCCGCCCTGCGGTGGCAGGGACGGCGGTTGCTGCATGGTGCCTTGCCCCTGCCCCTGCCGGCACTGGCTGTATTCCTGCTGCGTGATGCGGCCATCGCCGTTGGCGTCGCACTGCGAAAAATGCTGCTCGAGCCAGGGAATGCGCTGCGCATCCTGCTGGGTGATGTAGCCCTTGCTGCCGGCCACGTCATCGAAGCTCGGACTTGCGCCGTTCTGCGGGGCGCCCATGCTGCCGCCCGGCGCGGGTTGCATCGTCGTGGCTCCGGTTTCCGGTTGGGTAGCGGTGTACGCGGGCGACGGCGGCGTCTGGGCGGTCGCGGCATTCGGCGGGTTCTGCTGCTGGTCGCCGGAGTTCGAACAGCCCATGGCGGTCAGCGCGAGCGCGCTGGTCAGTGCGAACAGCAGCGGTGCGGACTTGCGATTCATGTCGACGGCTCCTTGTGGATCAACCAGCCGCTTCTTGCGGCGGTTTGCGGCAAGCAAAGCACGTGCCACGACGGAGTGGCGTCGCAGCGCGCG
>JBQCGO010000134.1:0-12150 GCA_051955575.1 Burkholderiaceae bacterium | reverse complement strand
TCGCGCCCGGCGCGTCGGCGGCCGAGGTGGCGGCGCGTCTGGCGGCGCTGCCGGCCGCCGCCGGCATGGAATTCTCGGCGCCGGGCGAGATCCGCGCGAAAAGCCTGCAGATCTTCGACCGCAGTTTCGCCGTCACCTACCTGCTCGAGGGGGTGGGGGTGGTGATCGGCCTGTTCGGCATCGCGGCGACCTTCTCGGCGCAGACCTTCGCCCGCGCGAAGGAGTTCGGCATGCTGCGTCACGTCGGCGTCGGCCGCCGGCAGATCCTCGCTATGCTGGCGGCCGAGGGCGGCCTCCTGACCGCGATCGGCATCGTGGCAGGCTTCGCGCTCGGCTGGTGCATCAGCCTGATCCTGGTATTCGTCGTCAATCCGCAGTCGTTTCACTGGACGATGCAGCTGCACCTGCCGTGGCAGAGCCTGGCGGGGGTCGCCGCGCTGCTGCTGGCCGCGTCGGCGGCCACGGCGCTGGCGGCCGGTCGCGGCGCGGCGTCCGGCGACCCGGTGCGCGCGGTGCGGGAGGACTGGTGATGGCGGCCCGCCTCGCGCTTTGTTTCGTGAAATACCTGCTGCTCGCAGCGCTGCTGCCGGCCGTCGCATCGCAGGCCGCGCCGCCGCGCTTCGCCGAGGTGACGCCGCTGCCTGACGGGACCGCCCTCGCCTTCCCGCGCGACTTCGGCGCGCACCCGTCCTACCGCACCGAATGGTGGTACGCGACCGGCTGGCTGACGCTGCCGGACGGCAAGCCGCTCGGCTTCCAGATCACGTTCTTCCGCTCCGCGACGGATCACGACGCCGACGATCCGAGCCGTTTCGCGCCGACGCAGCTGATCATCGCCCATGCCGCGCTGTCGGACCCGGCGCTCGGCCATCTGCAGCACGACCAGAAGATCGCCCGCGAAGGCTTCGGGCTGGCGTATGCGGCGACCGGCGACACCGACGTCAAGCTCGACGACTGGCGGCTGGTGCGGGAAAAGGACGGCAGCTACCGCGCGACGGTCGCCGCCGACGGCTTCTCGCTGGCGCTGACGCTGACGCCGACCCAGCCGCCGATGCTGCAGGGCGAGCGCGGCTATTCGCAAAAGGGACCGCATCCGGCGCAGGCGAGCTATTACTACAGCCAGCCGCAATTGAAGGTCGCCGGCAGCGTGACGCGGCAAGGCAAGCCGGCCGCGGTCGCCGGCACCGCGTGGCTCGACCACGAATGGTCGACCAGCGTGCTCGACGCGCGCGCGGCCGGCTGGGAATGGGCCGGCATCAACCTCGACGACGGCGGCGCGCTGATGGCGTTCCGCATCCGCGACCGCGCCGGCAAGACGCTCTGGGCCCACGCCGCGCTGCGGGACGGCGATGGAAACACCACGCAATTCGGCCCGGATCGGGTACGCTTCGTGCCGCAGCGCACCTGGCGCTCGCCGCGCACCGGCGCGATCTACCCGGTCGCGGTCCGCATCGAAACCGGCGACCGCGCATGGGAACTGGCGCCGCTGCAGGACGACCAGGAACTCGATTCGCGCCGCTCGACCGGCTCGGTCTACTGGGAAGGCGCGGTTATCGTCCTTCAAAACGATGGCAAAGATCGCGGCAGGCGCGTCGGCCGCGGCTATCTCGAACTCACAGGCTTTCTGACACCATTGACCTTATGAGCAAATCCACCCGTGACCTGCCGAAAGGCAGCCTGGCGACGCTGGCGAAGCTGCTGCCCTTCCTCAAGCCCTACCGCAAGCAGTTCTTGATCGCGACGCTCGCGCTGGTCACCGCCGCCGGCGCGACGCTGGCGATCCCGTACGCGTTCCGGCAGATGATCGACCTCGGCTTCGGCGCCGGTGCGGCGGGCGTGAAGAGCGTCGGCCACATCGACCTGTATTTCGCCGCGCTGTTCGGCGTCTCGTGCGTGCTCGCGATCGCCACCGCGGCGCGCTTCTACACCGTGTCCTGGCTCGGCGAGCGCATCACCGCCGACCTGCGCAACGCGGTGTATTCGCACGTGATGACGCAAAGCCCGCAATTCTTCGAGACCACCCAGACCGGCGAGGTGCTGTCGCGGCTGACCACCGACACCACGCTGATCCAGGCGTTGATCGGTACCAGCGTCTCGATGGCCCTGCGCAACATGCTGCTGTTCGCCGGCGGCCTGGTGATGCTGTTCGTCACCAGCGTCAAGCTGACCTCGATCATCCTGGTGATGCTGGTCGTGGTGGTGCTGCCGATCGTGCTGTTCGGCCGCCGCGTGCGCGCTCTCTCGCGCGACTCGCAGGATCGCGTCGCCGACGCCTCGGCGCTGGCCGGCGAGATCCTGAACGCGATGCCGATCGTGCAGGCCTATACCCATGAACAGATGGAAGCGCGCCGCTTCCACGCCTCGATCGACGGCGCGTTCGCCACCGCGGTCCGGCGCAACAAGGCGCGCGCGCTCCTGACCGCGATCGCGATCCTGCTGGTTTTCGGCGCGATCGTGTTCGTGCTGTGGCTCGGCGCGCATGCGGTGATGCGCGGCGGCATGACCGGCGGCGAGCTCGGCCAGTTCATCCTCTACGCGACCATCGTCGCCGGCTCGATCGGCGCGCTGTCCGAGGTGATCGGCGACGCGCAGCGCGCGGCCGGCGCCGCCGAGCGGCTGCTCGAATTGATGTCGGTGCGCCCGGCGATCGAATCCCCGGTCGATCCGCAGCCGCTGCCGCCGCGCGCGCATGGCGGCGCGGCGCTGTCGATGGCCGGCGTCACCTTCCACTATCCGTCGCGGCCCGACGCGCCGTCGCTGGCCGACCTGACTCTCGACGTCACCGCCGGCGAGACGGTGGCCATCGTCGGGCCGTCCGGCGCCGGCAAGACCACGCTGTTCCAGTTGCTGCTGCGTTTCTACGATCCGCAGCGCGGCGTCATCGCGCTCGACGGCGTCGACATCCGGCGGCTCGACCTGCACACGCTACGCGGCGCGATCGGCATCGTGCCGCAGGACACGGTGATCTTTTCCGCCAACGCGATGGAAAACATCCGCTACGGCCGGCCCGGCGCCGGCGACGAGGAAGTGATCGCCGCGGCGAAGATGGCCGCCGCGCACGAATTCATCGAGCGCCTGCCCGAGGGCTACGGGTCCTTCCTCGGCGAGCGAGGCGTGCGCCTGTCCGGCGGCCAGCGCCAGCGCATCGCGATCGCGCGCGCGCTGCTGAAGAACCCGCCGCTGCTGCTGCTCGACGAGGCTACCAGCGCGCTCGATGCCGAGTCGGAACGGCTGGTGCAGCAGGCGCTGGAAGCGGCGATGGCAAACCGCACCACGCTGGTCATCGCGCACCGGCTGGCGACGGTGCAGCGCGCCGACCGCATCGTGGTGATGGAGCACGGCCGGATCATCGAGACCGGCACGCACGCATCGCTGGTGGCGCAGGGCGGGCTGTATGCGAGCCTGGCGGCGCTGCAGTTCGGGACCGAGTAGCGGCCGGCGAGGACCGGGATCGCGACGTCCGCAGGCGTCGATGTTCGGTACCACATGGATTCCCGCTTGCGCGGGAATGACGAGTCGAGGGACGATGCTCCTGGCAGCCGTCGTCCCCGCGCAAGCGAGGGACCCATGGAGGACGGTGCGAAGTTCAGCCGACGCGCGACGTCGTCCCCGCGCAAGCGCGGAATCCGTGTCGGATTTCTTCGCACCGGATTCGAGCATGTCGTCGTCCCGACGGAAGCGGGGACCCATTCTCCCTAGGCCGGAAACCAAGACTCCGCCGCGAGCGAACCGCGCGTCCCATTGAAAAAAGGCTCCGTCCGGTCGCCCGGACGAAGCCGCAATACTGCTGATCGCTTCAAGACTCTTGCGCCGGTCCGCGCAGATCGCGCGGACCGGTTTGCTGCATTACCGCTTACTTCACCGCGATGCCGAAGGCGTTGGTCGGGCCGGTCGCGCCGGTCGTCGCGCAGGCCGACAGCATGCCGGTCGTCGCGTCGACGGTGCACTGGGTCACCGAACCGTTGGTGCGGCTGGTGATATAGGCGTGCGTGCCGTTGAACGCGATCGCGTTCGGACGGGCCAGCGGCGTGTTGGCGCCGTCGGCGGCTGCGCCGGTATCCATGCCATTGGACAGAGCGCCGGTGGTGCCGTCGGCCGTATACATGAACACTTTGCCGGCGTTCTGATCGACGACGTAGACTTTGCCGTTGTTGATCTTGATGTCGCGACCGTTGACGTTGCCGGTTGCCGGGGTCGAGGCGGTGCAGAGCGTCAGCGCGCCGGTGGCGTTGATCGTGCACTGCTGCACGGCGCCGCTGGCGGTGTTGGTGACGTAGGCGAAGTTGCCGTTGATCGCCATCGCGCTCGGCGTGCCGAACGAGAAGCCGCCGATGTCGCGTGCGCAAGCCGACATCATGCCGGTGGTCGCGTCGACCGTGCACTTGAAGATGCCGTTACCGTCGAGCACATAGGCGTCGGTGCCGCCGTCGACCGCCGCGTTGGTGTTGAACGCGGTGTTGTACGGGCGGATCGTGCCCGCGCTCGGCGTATAGGTGGCGCCGGCATCGGCGCAGGTCAGTGCGCCGGCAGTATCAGGCGTGCAGACGCTCACCGCATTCGGCGCACTGGCGCCGCCCGAGTTGCCGAAGTTGGTCACGTACACCTTGCCGTTGGCGACGTTGGCGCTGGTCGGGATGCCGGCGGGCAGCGTGGAGCCGGTCGCCGCGCAACCGGACAGCGTTGCGCCGTCCGCGGAGATCGTGCAGGCGAAGATCGACGAGCCGGTCACGGTCTGGTTGGCCTCGTTGGCGCTGGTGACGTAGGCAACCTTGCCGGCCGCAGGCGTGGGAGTGCTGCCGACCGTGAACGGAACCGTGGTCGTACCCTTCTGTGCAGTGCCGGCGCTGTCGGTGTAGGTGTACTTCAACGGCAGCGAGCCGCTGGTGGTCGAGGCGGTCGGCGTGAAGGTCAGCGTGACGGTGCAGCCGCCGGTCGAGGTCACGGAAGCGCAGGTGCCCGGATCGGTGACGGTCCATTCGGCGGGCAGGCTGCTGCGGTCGATGGCGAGGTTGGTGGCGGTGCTGCCGCTGGACTTGAATGCGACGGTGACTTGCTGCGGCGTGCCCGCCGTCGCGTTCACGGCGCCCGAAGACACGGTTCCGCTCACGGTGCCGGCTGCCGGCGTGGTCGGCGTCGGGTTCTGATTCTGATCGGCCGGTGCCGGATTGTCGTCGCCGCCGCCGCATGCGGACAGCAGCGCGCCGGAAACCAGGATCACGCCCAGCTTCAGTGCGTAGGACTTGGGAATGTATCGAGCTTGCATGTCTACCCCTTAAAAAGTGAATGGCTTGCGAACCGTGAGCGGTGATTGGGTGCGCCGCTGGATTGCAATATAGAATGGTCAACCCCCCGAAACTTTGCGAAAAGTCAACAAAACGGGAGGAGTGCAACGATCGTCCGATCGATTTGCGACAGCATGCAAAAAGGCAGCGAACGACATTGGCGCGCCGCGTGAAAAGCAGGCTGAAAAAGCCGCGCTGAGGACGCGCCGGATTCGCGTATACGATGGCGGCCGCCGTCATCCGGACGCAGTGCGCGCCGCACGGCGTCGTACCGGCGCACGCCGATCGCATCAGACAATTTCATGACTCATTCGAACATCGACCACCGTATCTTTCCCGGCCGGACCGACATGGCCGAGCGCATGCGCGCACACGACTGGACGAGATCGCCGCTCGGCGATCCGCGCGCATGGCCGCAGGCGCTGCGCACCATCGTCGGGCTGATGCTCGGCTCGCGCTTTCCGATGTTCGTCGCCTGGGGCCCCGAACTGGGCTTTCTCTACAACGACGCCTACAGCGCGATCCTCGGCGCCAAGCACCCCGATGCGCTCGGCCGGCGCTTCGAGGACATCTGGTCGGAGATCTGGTCGGACATCAGTCCGCTGATCGACCGCGCGCTCGCCGGCGAGGCGACGTTCTCGGAAGATCTGCCGCTGCGGATGCGTCGCCACGGGCACGACGAGCAGACCTGGTTCACGTTTTCCTATTCGCCGGTGCGCGGCGACGACGGCAGGGTCGACGGCATGTTCTGCGCCTGCACCGAAACCACCGGCCGGATGCTGGCGGAACGGCGGCAGGCGTTTCAGACCGCGATGGCGGATCGCCTGCGCGACATCGCCGATCCCGGGGAAATCATGCGCACCGCGACTGCGATGCTCGGAGAACGGCTGCAGGCGAATCGGGTCCTGTTCGGCGAGATCGACGACGGCCGCGACAGCATCGTGTTCCGCTCCAACTACACCGACGGCACGATCGACGAGATCGACGGCGCGTACCGGTTGAGCGATTTCGGCCCGGCCAACGCCGAGTCGGCGCGGCGCGGCGAAACGCTGGTGATGCACGACGTGACGGCCGATTCGCGCGACCGCGACGAGGCATCGGTGGCGGCCATACTGGCCACCGGCGTGCAGGCGCTGATCGCGGTCCCACTGGTCAAGGAGGGCCGGCTGCGCGCCTGCCTGTTCGTCAACCAGAGCCGGCCGCGCCGCTGGACCGCGCCGGAAGTCGCGCTGGCCGAAGACGTCGCCGAGCGCACCTGGAACGCGGTCGCGCGGGCCCGCGCCGAAGTCGCGCTGCAGGAGAGCGAGCAGCGTTTCCGCTCGCTGTTCGAACATCATGCCGACGGCGTGTTCGCGCGCGACGTGGCCGGCAATTTCCTGAGCGGGAACGCGGCGCTCACGAAGATCACCGGCTACGCGCTGGAAGATCTGGGCGGCTTCTCGCCGGCCCGCCTGTCACCGCCGGAGGAAGCGGAAAAGATTCAGCATCATTACCGGCAGGCCGCCGCCGGCGAGCCGCAGCGCTACAAGAGCCGGATCATCCGCAAGGACGGCGTGATCGTCGAGGTGGAGGCGGCCTACGTGCCGATCGTGGTCGACGGCGCGGTGGTCGGCGTCTACGGCATGCTGCGCGACATCACGCCGTCGGTGCATTACGCGCGTCGCATCGAGTTCCTCGCGTCGCACGACACGCTGACCTCGCTGCCGAACCGCACGCTGCTCGACGACCGGCTGTCCCATGCGATCGCGCAATGCGGCAACCGGATGCTCGGCATCCTGTTCCTCGACCTGAACCGCTTCAAGATGGTCAACGACAGCCTGGGGCACGACCGCGGCGACATGCTGCTGCAGATGACCGCCGACCGGCTGCAGAAGACGGTGCGCGAGGGCGACACGGTGGCCCGGCTCGGCGGCGACGAATTCGTCGTGGTGCTGGAGAACGTCGATGAGATCGGCACCGTCGCCGCGGTGGCAGACCTGCTGCTGCACGCGGTCGCGCAGCCCTTCAACCTCGACGGGCACGAACTGACGATCTCCACCAGCATCGGCGGCAGCGTCTACCCGAAGGACGGCACCGATGCGGCGACGCTGCTCAAGCACGCGGACATCGCGATGTACCAGGCCAAGGAACTCGGCGCCGGCACCTTCCGCTTCTTCGATCCGCAGATGAACGCGCGCATGCTGGAGCGCCTGCTGACCGAAACCGGGTTGCGGCGCGCGCTGCTGCGCCACGAATTCGTGGTGCACTACCAGCCGCGCGTGGACGCGCCGAGCGGCCGCGCGATCGGAGTCGAGGCGCTGGTGCGCTGGATGCACCCGGATCGCGGCCTGATCTCGCCGGCCGAGTTCGTACCGCTGGCCGAAGAGATCGGCCTGATCGGCGAAATCGGGGAATGGGTGCTCCAGACCGCCTGCCGGCAGGCCAAGGCCTGGCAGGACGCCGGCCTGCATCCGTTGCGGATGTCGGTCAACCTGTCGGCCTTCCAGCTCGGCACCCCGGCCTTCGCCGAACGGCTGCACGCGGTCCTGCAGGAAACCGGGCTCGATCCGTCATGCCTGGAACTCGAGATCACCGAGACCAGCCTGATGCAGAACGTCGAAGCGTCGATCGCGACGCTGGGCCGCATCCGCAAGACCGGCGTGGCGATCTCGATCGACGATTTCGGCACCGGCTACTCGTCGCTCAGCTACCTGAAGCGGCTGCCGATCGACACGCTGAAGATCGACAAGTCCTTCATCCGCGACGTGATCGAGGACCCGGACGACGCCATCATCGTCGGCGCGACGATCGCAATGGCGCACAACCTCGGGCTGCACGTGGTCGCCGAGGGCGTGACCAGCGCCGAACAGATGGCTTTCCTGGTCGGGCGCGGCTGCTACGCGATGCAGGGCTATCTGTTCAGCCGGCCGCTGCGGGCGCAGGAAATCGCCCGGCTGCTACGCCAGCCGGCGCCGTTCCGGCGCGACGGTCCCGCCGCCGATCCGCTGCGCGCCTGACCTTGTCCTTCCCCTCCAGGAGAACCATGATCCGCTCCCTGACCGCCGCGCTCCTGCGCCTGTGCTTTCCCGCCGCGGCTCGACCGACCGTCGCATTCATCGCCACCGGCGGCACCATCGCGATGAAGATCGATCCGCAGACCGGTTCACCGGTGCCGGCGATCACCGGCGACGACCTGCTGCGCGCGGCGCCCGGCATGGCGCGGCACGCCTCGGTCGAGGTCCGCAACCTCTGCAACCTGCAGTCGGCGGCGATCGGCCCGGAAAACTGGGTCGCGCTCACCGCCGCGGTGCGCGAGGCGCTGGACCGCGACGAGGTCGCCGGCGCGGTGATCGCGCACGGCACCGACACGCTGGAGGAAACCGCCTGGTGGCTCGACCTGACCGTTTGCTCGGACAAGCCGGTGGTGCTGACCGGCGCCCAGCGCAATGCGTCGGAACCGGACTTCGACGGCCCGCGCAACCTGGAGCACGCGGTGCGCATCGCCGCCGACCCGGGCGCGCGCGGCAAGGGTGTGCTGGTGGCGCTGAACGGCCGCATCAACGCGGCGCGCGACGCGACCAAGACCCACACCTCGAACGTCGAGACCTTTCTCTCCGGCGACGCCGGCGTGCTCGGCGAAGTGACGCCGGACCGCATCGCCTGGTTCCGCGCGCCGCTGCGGCGGCAGTGCCTGCCGCTGCCGGACGGCGATCCGCCGCGGGTGGACATCGTGCCGATGTACGGCGGCGCGGACGGCGCGCTGCTGCGCGCTGCGATCGCGGCCGGCGCGCGCGGCATCGTGGTGCAGGCGCTCGGCATGGGCAACGTCAACCCGGCGCTGTTCGACGCGATCCGCGAGGCGCTGGCGGCCGGCGTCGCGGTGGTTGTCTCCACCCGGGTGCCGCGCGGCGCCGTCGAAGCCAACTACGGCTACCCGGGCGGCGGCAGGACGCTCGCCGACGCCGGCGCAGTCATGGCCGCCGACCTGCCGCCGCACAAGGCGCGCATCCTGCTGATGCTGCTGCTGTGGAACGGCGTGAACGCCCCGCAGGCGCTGCAGCAGGCATTCGACCGGTAGCGGCCGCCGTCCCGTAAAATGCGCAGGTTTGCGCGGCAGATCGCGCTGCAACTGCCTTTCGCCCTAGGCTTTCGTCTCCCCATGCGCCAATACCTCGACCTGATGCGCCACGTCCTCGACCACGGCGCCGTGAAGACCGACCGCACCGGCACCGGGACCCGCTCGGTGTTCGGCCACCAGATACGCTTCGACCTGCGCGAGGGCTTCCCGCTGGTGACCACCAAGAAGCTGCACCTGAAGTCCATCATCCACGAGCTGATCTGGTTCCTCGCCGGCTCGACCGACACCGCCTACCTGAAGGCCAACGGCGTGTCGATCTGGGACGAATGGGCCGACGAGCACGGCAAGCTCGGCCCGATCTACGGCTACCAGTGGCGCTCGTGGCCGACGCCGGACGGCGGGCACGTGGACCAGATCGCGCAGGTGCTGGAACAGATCCGCCACAACCCGGATTCGCGCCGGATGATCGTCTCGGCCTGGAACGTCGCGGACATTCCGCAAATGAAGCTGCCGCCCTGCCACGCGTTCTTCCAGTTCTACGTTGCCGACGGCCGGCTGTCCTGCCAGCTGTACCAGCGCAGCGCCGACATCTTCCTCGGCGTGCCGTTCAACATCGCGTCCTACGCGCTCCTGACGCACATGATGGCGCAGCAGGCAGGCCTCGACGTCGGCGACTTCGTCTGGACCGGCGGCGACTGCCACCTGTACAGCAACCACGTCGAGCAGGCGCGCGAGCAGCTCTCGCGCGACCCGCGCCCGCTGCCGCGCCTCGTCATCCGCCGCAAGCCGGATTCGATCTTCGACTACCGCTACGAGGATTTCGAGATCGCCGGCTACGACCCGCATCCGCACATCAAGGCGCCGGTCGCGGTCTGATTTTTCCTCTCGCCTTTTCGCCAAGACTCTTCATGTCCCTGACCCTGATCGTCGCGATGGACCGCCGCCGCGGCATCGGCATCCGCAATGCATTGCCGTGGCGGTTGCCGGAAGACCTCGCCTTCTTCAAGCGCACCACCACCGGCCATCCGATCGTCATGGGACGCAAGACCTACGATTCGATCGGCCGGCCGCTGCCGAACCGGCGCAACATCGTCGTCACCCGCGACCGCGACTGGCGGCGCGATGGCGTGGAGGTCGCGCATTCGCTGGAGGAAGCCGCGGCGCTGGCCGGCGACGGCGAGTATTTCGTGATCGGCGGTGCGGAACTCTTCGCCGCCGCGCTGGCGCTGCCGGCGACCACGCGCATGCTGGTGACCGAGATCGACCACGCGTTCGATTGCGACACCTTCTTCCCGGCGACCGACCCGGCCGCCTGGCGCGAGGTAGCGCGCGAGACGCATCGCTCGGAGACGAACGGCTTCGATTTCGCGTTCGTCGATTACCGCAAGCAGGAAAACGGAAAAAACCGGGAGACCACCTGATGTCCGGCGACGCCTTCCACGTGCACGGCCCGCACGACCACGAACTCGAGCATGCCGCCCAGCACGGCGGCGATTCGTTCGCCAGCCGCGTCGCGGTCACGACCGCGGTGCTCGCCACCGCCGGCGCGATCTTCGGCTACCAGGCCGGCGCGACGCAGAACGACGCGGCCATGTTCAAGAACAACGCCGCAATCAAGAAGACCGAAGCGTCGAACCAGTGGAACTACTACCAGGCCAAGTCGAACCGGCAGAACCTGGCCGAGCTGGCGCAATCGCTGCCCGGCGTCGACGCCGCGCGCTACCAGGCCGACGCGGCGCGCTATCGCAACGAGAAGGAGCAGATCCGCCAGGGCGCGGAAAAGCTCGAAGCCGAGTCGCGCGCCTGGGACGACCGCTCGGAAGGCATGATGCACCGGCACCATCGCTGGGCGATGGCATCGACCGCCGAGCAGATCGCCATCGCGCTGGCAGCGATCGCCCTGCTGACCCGCAAGCGCTGGCTGCAGGTCGGCGTCTACGGCGTGGCGGCGCTCGGCATCGGGATCGGCGTGACGGCCTGGCTGCACTGAGTACGCTCAGTACGCTTAGTACACCGAGTACACCGAGCCCGGTGCGATTTCCGGCTCAGGCCGCCGCGCCTTCCGCCACTTCCGGCGCGACCCGCACCGCCGCCAGGTAGCACAGCAGCGAGGTCACCGCGACCGCGGCCAGCAACGCCAGCAGCGGCAGCGGCGTCGGAAAGCGGTCGATCACCAGCGCCAGCACCAGCGGCCCCGCCGCCTTCGCGACCAGCGAGGGGCTGGCCAGCGCGCCGGCGATCGCGCCGTAATGCGCGCGCCCGAACAGCGTCCTCGGCAGCGTGCCGCGCACGATGGTCAGGATGCCGTTGGACAGTCCGTACAGCATGCAGAACACCGCCACCGCGAGTTCGTGCCGGCCGAACGCGATCAGCGCCAGCAGCGCCGCCGGCAGCGTCGCGAACACGATCTTGCCCATCGCCTGCGGCGGCGCGCGGCCGGCGAACACCATCTCGCCGATCCGCCCGGCGACCTGCATCGGCCCGATCAGCGCCGCGAACCAGACCACGGTCTCGACCGGATGGCCGAGCCGGTGCAGCACCGGCACCAGGTGCACCGACAGCGCCGAAAAGATGAACATGTTGGAGGAAAACGCGAACGCGAGCTTCCAGAACGCCGGATGCCGCAGCGCGTCGGCCAGCGTGTAGTCGGCGCCGGCCGCGGAGGCCGGGGGCATCGAGAGCGCCAAGGGTTGCGCCAAGGATTGCGTCAAGGGCCGCGGCCGCGCCGACAGCAGCGCATGCAGCGGCGCGCAGACCGCCAGCTGCAGCAGGCCGTAGACCGCGTAGGTGTGACGCCAGCCGATCGCCAGA